>CAYVVK010000167.1:0-10943 GCA_964454855.1 uncultured Phaeodactylibacter sp.
CCAGGGTGTATTCCATTACAAACTTGAGGCCGTCAGGCTCGTCGAATTCATCGCTGCGCATGCGGCTGAGGTAGGTGTTCCAGGGGGAGGGTGGGAATGCCCGGTCGCTCTCCAGCCCATAGCGGCGCGTGATGGGCCCGCCCTGCGGAATGTTCCGCTCCTGGCCGTTAAAAAGTGTAGCGCTGAAGAGCTCTATGCCGGTGGCCTCTTCTTTCAGGCGGACGAAGGAAGGAGCGGCGTTAAGCGCCTGAGGCGCCAGGTTGCGCACTTGCACCTCGATGGCATCCCGCAATTCGGCTTCCTCTCTGCCCTCGAAGTGGCGCCAGGGCATGCTGCTGTAATTGGCCAGGATGAAACGCGGCGGTTTGGTAAAGGCGATGTCATTGATGGTGCTGTCCGCTGCAAAGCGGCTCAGCCGCACGTAGTCGATATTCCAGATGTTGTTGATGCCGTTGCGGTTGTTGAAGTTCGTCAGCCGGAACTGAAAGGCCTTGTGCTTGTAAATGGGGTCGATCAGTTCCTGGTGAAAAAAGAACGGCACGGCCTCTTCTCCGGGGCCGGGAATGACGCCTCCTTCGAAGGTTTGGATCTCCTGCCACTTGCCGTTTGAGGTTTTGAACTCCAGCACAAGCATATCCTGAGGGCGGGGCCTTTCGCCCAGGCCTCCGGGCTGTATCCAGAGGGATAGAAAAAGATCTTCGCTGATGCCCGTGAGGTCCAGATAGGTGGAAGTCAGCCGGTCGGCGGGGCCATAGGCAAAGCCGTAGGGCTGGCCGCTGGCGTTGACGCCGTCCATCGTAGCGACTCCCAGAGACGGAGGGTTCAGGCCGAAGGAGTTGTTGACGTAGGCATCGGGGTCGAGCCAGAGGGAGGCCCGGGGCGAGAGGGCATCGTAGGAAAAGTCATCGAAGAAGGCCTCCTGGCCGGTATTGCTGAGGCGGATGGTGTCGGTTTGCACCTGAAAAGCATAGTGAAAGGTATCGCAGACGGCAAAGGTGTCGCAGAGTACCAGGTAAACCGAATCGACACCGCCGTAGCGGCTGGAAGCGTAGTAAAAGGTGCTGTCGGGACGGGTGTAGGTAGAGAAGTAAAAGCGCTGGGTACGGCCTTCGTATTCGTCCTCTGCGTCTATGAACTTATTGCAGGCCAAGGGCCCGGGAAGGCGTGCTGCTTCGGCTTGCGCCAGTATGCGTTCTTCCGGGCCGATGGCCAGGGCAGGAGGGAAGTGATTCCGGCCGTTGCGCCGGCTGACTACCGTGAAGTCCTTGCTCCGGCAGCCTACCGGATTACAGAACTCTATTGTGAAGCTGTGCTGTGCTGCTCCGATCTCCGGATCGGGGATCACGATCAGGGAGTCACCCTGTACGAAGGCGGGCCCGATGGGGTTGTCCTCACAGTTTAGGCAGCTGAGTACTCCCGGGTTGGTGCCCAGGTTGGTAGTATCAATATCTACCAGAATAAAAGTCTCTGTTCCGGCAGGGGCGTAAATCACATCCGGCTTTTCCAGCCGGCAATCGCGGGGCGGGTTGCGGGCCTCCACCAGTTGCTCCTGTGGAGCCTGGCCCTCCTGGCCGGCGTGGTGGCGTTGCAGCAGGCGGTTGCCCTGCAGGGGCACTTCTATCTGGGCCTGCAGGCTGGCCGCTGAGAGGAGGATCAAAACAAAGTAGGACAGATGCTTCATAGGTATCTTATGCAATTCCCAGGGCGATAAAAAAGGAAACATGAGTCATCCTGAATTTTCTATGGAACACGCCTGCCTGCAGTAGCCGCCAGGCATAGGCAGGGAGGCGTGTTCTATCTTATGTGAATTGAAAAATTCGGAATGACTCATGCTGAACCCAAAACGCGAAAGTAAAAATTTTGTTGTTCCCGCGGGAATCAGTTAAAATCCTCGTTCTCTTCTTCTCCGCCTCCGATATCGAGGCTGCTCGGGTCGATCTCTTCGGGGCAGCCTGTGGGGCGGGTACTCGACAGGTAGAGGTTGATGGTTTGCCCCACACCCAGTTGCTGTCCGGGCACGTATTCCGGTTCCTGTTTGTACACATAGGCCTCATCGCTCACCTCTCCATACACTTCGCCCAGGGCCAGGTTGGAACTGCTGATGAGGAAAGTGGCGGCATCGTATCTTTTGCAGACCAGTTCGGGAATGCTCACTGTGCCGGTGATACGTTCCGTGATCACGAAATCGAGGGTAGCGCCCTTGGGCACCCTGACGCCCCGCCGCAGCATTTCATCCGTGATCTTCTTGCCCTTATAGTAGAAGTGCACAATGGAATTCTCCTCCTGCTTGCGGTCAAACACCCGTTCCCGGATATTGGATTCAATATCCATGCGCTTCAGTTTGATGGCATACTGATTGTAATTGTAGCCGGCGCTGAGCAGGGTGGGCAGAATGACGGAATCCGGCAGCACGCGGTACTTGCTCACGTAGATGGTCCGCCCTTCCTTGGCCCGCTGCAGGGGTTTGGGGTCCTGCTGATAGATGGTATTGGGCTGTTTGCCGGAATCGAAGAAGGAGTCGATCACTACGATTTTGAAGTCCTGCTTGCGGGCCTTGCGGGTGGCGTCCTCCAGGTCCATACCCACATAGTTGGGCACCTGTATCGACTCGCCGTGGTGGGTATATAGCTTCAGGATTCGGGTAAGCAGGAAAAAAAACACGAGCAATACGGCCAGCAGCGCGGCAAAATTGCGCAGGAATACCGGCGAGGCGAGGAATTTCACTACCTCCCGCCCGGCATAGCGCAGGCGCTCCAGCAGATATTTCCAGAAGGGTTGGGGCCGGAAACCGCCGGAGGGCTTCTGTTCCTTTTTCTCCTCCCCGCTGAAGGTAGGGTCGTAAACGATAGCCTCTTCCTCGGAGATCCCGGAGGCCGGGCCTGCCGGGCTGGCCTTGGGGGCCCGCACCGGGTCGACAGGGGGTTCCTCCGTTTTTTCTTCTGTTTCTTTGGGCTGTTCTGCCAGAGCCTGCCGTTCGAAACCGAAATCGATGATGTGGCTGATCAGGCCGTAGGGCTGATAGCCGTTGAGGGCGGCTTCCTGGAAGATACAGTTGACGGGCGTCAGGCCGGGCAGGGAATTGGCCTTGATGAGGATGGTTTCCACGCTGTTATCTTCATAGATGCGGGTAAAAGCATCGAGGCGTGCGTAGCCCTGAATGTTGAGGATACGGGCGGCCTGTTCCAGCCTTGCCTTTACCTGCCCGGCGATCTGCTGGTATTCCTTTTGGCCCTTGCCGAAGCGTGCCGGGGTGAGATGCCGTTCCTCGCCGGAGAGGAACTTCTCCTCCAGGCTGAGCACCTCTTCCTGCGGCAGGGCTTCCGAGGGTTCGAATATTTCGTAGCGCAGGCTGCCGCCTTTCTGGAAGTGGGTCAGCAGGCCGGCGGTGATCTCCATGAATTGTTTGGCGCCCTGCCCGGTAATCCTGCTTTCGAAGAGGATGACTTCTTTGCGGGGGAATTCCTCGCGCGTTTTCAGGCGCAGGGCGCGGCGGGCTTCCAACCCTTCTTCGCCGGCGGGGCGAAAGAGCAGGCGGGTATAGGCTTCCAGTTCGGCGCGGGAGCGGATGACCCTCACTGCAGAACTGCAACCGTCGTCGACGGGCTTGGCCACCAGGGGGTAATCCAGGCGGGATTCCACCCGCCTGAAAAAGTTTTCGCCCCCTTTCTCATAGTCGTTCTTGTGCAGCAACACCTGCTCGGGTACGGAGAAGCCGTTGCGCTTCAGGGTCTGCAGGGTTTGGTATTTGTTGATGGTTATGGCTGAGGATTGCGGGCCGGAACCATTGTAAGGGAGCTTGAGCCGTTCCAGTTCTTGCTGGAGCGGGCCATCCTCTCCCGGGCGGCCATGCAGGGCGATGAATACGGCATCGGCCGTATCAGGCAGTTGGTTAAGGCGGAGGGGGCGGGGCTCGAAAACGGTTTCCCCGGAGGCGTATTTCCGGGTGATGTCCCGGCACTCCCGGCGGATGGCCTCCAGGGCCGGATGTGGCCGGAAGGTAGTTATGGCCTCGCGGATGTCATCGGCATTATTGCGCAGCAGGAGGTTCAGGGGCATTTGGTGAAGCACGTACTGCTCGTCCTTCCCGCTGAGGAAAATGGGAATGGGCCGGTACTTGTCGGAACTGGCCAGCTTTTCGAATACATTGCGGCCGCTTTCCACCGAAATATGGCGCTCGTAGGAATAGCCTCCCAGGAGGACGGCGATGCGTTTTTTTTCGCTGCCCCGGGCCTTTTCTTCTGCCAGGCGGTGGTTCAGCCGCTGTATCAGTTCTCCTGCCTTTTGCGCCTCGGGATCTTCCCAAAGCCGTTCCTGCAGGGAGATGTAAATGAGGTAAGTCAGGAACTGAGTGGGGTTCAGCCCGATCTCCGCGGCCTGCCTGAACAGGAAGGAGGAGGGGAGCATGGCGGAGGCCGTGCTGGCATCGGTAAGGAATACATCGCCCGCTGTGCTTACCATACCGTCGATGCGGGCGTAGGCCTGAAAGCCCAGTTCGCTGAACAGCCGTTCGCATTCCCGGCGGATGGCCGAGATCTGTTCTTCCGGCAGCCCGATGGGCGTGATGTGGCGCGAGAGGCCGGGCAGGTATTTGGAGCGGATGCCGAAGGTTTCTTTTTCCTCCAGGATTTCCGTGGGCGGCAGCGCCACGATGCTTTTATCTTCCTTGCGCAGCACGACACAGGAGAAGGCCCTGCCTTCGACATACGATTCCAGCAGTACCTGTTCTTCGCGCTGATGGCTTTCCAGAATGAAAGCCGCTCCATCATCGGCGGTAGCCGCCCGCAGGTTGAGGTATTCCAGCAATTGCTGAGGGTGGTAAATGAGGGTTTGTTCTCCTTCCAGCAGGCGGACATCCATAGGGAAGCCCAGGCCTTCGCGAATGTCCGTCAGCAGGCGGACGTATTCCTGGCGCTCGTATTCGTCGCGGTCATTCCATTCATAAACGGGCAGGATCTCCCGAAAGAAAGCACGGTTAGTGGCCAGGTCGAAACCTTCCAGGCCGTCGTCTTCCTCCACTGTGGTGTAGCCGACGGAAGCCCCCTGCTTGGCCGGCCGCGCCAGCATGGGAAACCCCAGCCGGTTGATGGCCTCCTGATAGATATCGTTGGGCCGGCTTTCCAGCCAGGCCGTTCGCGATAAAGCATGGAATTCGGGAACCCGGAAACCGCGGCTGCTCATCAGCTCTTTTTGCAGGGCCTTGTTGAGCCCGATCCGGCTGGCGCGGGCGCCGCTGCCGGTGAAGGGGATGCCCAGCTCTGTCAGCTGCTGCTGTATCTGGCCGTCTTCCCCGTACAGGCCGTGCAGGGCGAGGAAGGCAATATCGATGAGGCCGGCAAGTTCGGCCGGCTGAATCCGGCGGCCTATTTTTCCGATCAGTTCTTCCTGTTTCTCCTCAGTCAGCTCTCCCAGGCTTTCTACATAGGTATGGAAAGGGTTGGAGGCGGGCATTTCCCCGCCGGGAGGGTAAAAGTCGCGGATGGAACCCTTGTAGATGTTTTGCCAATCCAGTAGAATGAAATTGCGGTGGCTGTCGACAAAGATCGGCAAGGCTGTAAACAGGCTTTTGTCGAGGTTGTCATACACCGCCCGCCCGCCGGCGAAGGAGATTTCGCGTTCGCGAGACGGCCCACCAAATAAGATTCCTACTTTCATTCGCATTTACTTACTACGGCGACAAAGGTAGGAGGTTTACTTTTTATTTTTATAGTGGAGGACACATCTTTTTGGAAGAAAAGAAGTGCCTGCACCAGTATCGTAAGGGCAGAAGGCTTTCACCTTTTTCAGTGGGTTCTGTCCTTTGCGATAAACTTTTGTCTCATAGAAGCCGAACATCGGCAGAACCCCCTACCTTAAATAATAAACGATACCAATATGAACTTTTTTCTGAAGATGAAGCACTGGCAATTATTCATCTTGTTCCTGATTCTCCCCCTTGCTGTGGAACCCCTCGCGGCGGCTGCTATGCCCGCCGCCGCCTGGATCGGGCCCACGGTTAACGCCCTGCTGGCTCTGCTGGCCGTGGGTTATCTCTGGACGCTGGGAAGCTATCTTTATGACAAAGCGCCCAAGCCGCTGTACGGCCTCAGCCCGGGCTGGTTTCGGGCGGGCCTGACATACGCTTTCCTCGATCTGGTGCTGCTGGGCATCTTTGCCAACCAGCTGATCCTGGAGCAGCCGAAATCACCCTATTACATCGTTCCCCTGCATGCCATCGCCATGGTGGGCATCTTTTATGCCTTTTATTATGTGGCCAAATCGCTGGCCAGCATAGAAAAAGACGGCGAAGCCAACCTTAATGACTTCGCCGGGCCATTCTTTATGCTGTGGTTCTTTCCCATCGGCGTATGGTTTTTCCAGCCGAAGGTGAACAAGGCATATCAGCAGGATTAATCGGAGGTGCGTATGGTGGTGGACTCCTGTATCCAGCAGCCCACGTAGAAGCTTTGCCCCACCTGCAGGTTGCGGATAAAGACGTCCTCCTTATTGGGCATGTACTGGCTGTACCTGCTGATCCATTTGTTCGCCTCTTGCGTCACACTGGGGTCTATGCGCTTGGCCTTGGCCCACATGTCGATGGCCGGCCAGGTGACGATCTGGCTGTCCCAGCCGCGGCCAGGCCCGCAGAGGGGGCCGCTGGAGGCGTACAGGCGCCCGATGAGGATATAGGGCTCTCCCCAGCCGGAGCGTATGTCTGCGGCCCGTAGCGCCCACTGCCGGGCGCGGGGGAAGTTGCGCAGATGAACTTCGTAGATCTTGGCGATGGTCAGCGCGTAATTGGCTTTCTTTTTCACATCCTCTTCTTCATCGATGGCCCTTTCGAAAGCAGCTATCGATTCGGGATACTGAGCTTCCTTGAGCAGCTGGTAGGCCAGCTCGGCGGGGCCGGGCTCGGGGCGGCAGTTCTCATTGCCCACCTGGATGAGCGTCCGGAACTTTTCCAGCGACTCGGAACAGCCTCCGTATTTCAGGCGGCTGTAGACGGTGCGCACCACGTCACAGTCTTCAGGGTTGGCCTCGAAATCAGGGTAATATTTCTCCATATAATAGTCACAATCGTAGAATCCTTTTACGGTTTCGAAGTATTCCAGCCGGACCGGAGCATATTCCTCGATGATCTTCCAGCGCTCACAGGCTTTGCCCTTGCAGGTGTTCAGGCCGTGTTGCAGGATCTGCCGCACCATCTCCTGGTATTTGTAGGCCTCTTCCTGCGGGATCTCCCCGGCATCGTACAGTTCGACCAGGAGGGCGGAAAAGGGGTTGAGGACAAAGTCCGGGGTTTCCAGGCTGTCTATATCTATTGATTTCTTAAAGAGCTCATATATTTCCTTCTTAGAGGCCTTGTTCTGGTATTTGTAGTAAAGGTCGAAGGCCTTTCTTCCTGCAATGTATCCGCCCTCCGGATAACAGCGGCCGATCTCGTCGTAGAGGTTGAATATGGTATCTACGTAGGCGTCCCGCTTCAGCGAGTCGGTGGTTTGAGAGATGAAGTATTCGTAGAAGCGGATGCCGTCGGCGTATACGGTATTTCGGCGGCCGTCGGCGGCGGGCGCTACCTCGTACACTTTTTTCCAGAGTTGGAAGGCCTTGTCCCAGTCGTTGACGCGCAGAAAGTCGCGATAGAGCACGTAATTGGTTTCCGCATCGTCGGGGTTGGGCGCGTCCCGGAATTTGGGGCAGGGGCTCAGATCTTCTTCTGGTTTCTGAGGCTGGGGTTGCGTTTGTTCGGGCGCTTCCTCCGTCACTGCGGGTTCCGTTGTCTTGGGGGTACACCCTGCCCACAGCGCCAGCAGCAGCAGGCCGAATACAAGCTGGTTAAGGTTCATAACTTTATGCTTTTTAATCACTACGAAGACTCAAAAATAGGGAAATTGTTGATTTCCGGGTTATCGAAGTATGGATACATTGCCGGTGAGGGACTTCTCTTCCCCTTCGCAGCGCAGCTGTATCTGGTAGCGCATGACCCCCGGGTTGACGGCCTGGCCGCGGTAGCTGCCGTCCCAGCGTTCGAAGGGGTCGGTGGTGGAAAAGACGCGGTTGCCCCAGCGGTCGATGATGTCAAAGGAGATGAGTTCCTGTACCGAGTAGGGGTTGCTGATGCCGTAGGTGTCGTTCAGGCCGTCGTCATTGGGGGTAAAGGCATTGGGCAGGAAAATGGCCTCGCAGTCCAGGTCGTCGGGGTCGATGACCTTGAGCAGGATGGAATCCATGGCCACACAGGAGCTGACGGTGTCTTGCAGGAACACTCTGTAGAGCAGGTCGCCCTTTTCCTTGGGGGTGATGGTGGGTTCCGCGGTATTGGGGTCCGAGACGCCATCGGTGGGTTCCCAGCGGAAAGAAGTGGCGCAGGTATTGGTGAGGCTGATGTCGACGGAGTTTCCGAGAAATACGTTCTGTACGGGCGCCTGCTTTTCGATCTGGTCGGGGCGGAGGTAGAGTTCCCGCACTTCCTTTTCATCCAGGGCGCGGTTGTAGAAGCGCACTTCATCGATCAGGCCCCGGAAGGGAAACTCCAGGGCGCTGCGGCAGTCGGCATTGCCGATGGTGAGGTCGCCGTCGTTGAAGACATCGAGCCGGTTGGCCGTTCCGCGCACCTGCACCAGCTCGCCATTGACGAAGAGCCGTACCCGGCCGCCTTCGCGCACCACGGCGATGTGTTGCCAGCAGGCGGTGTTTTCCAGCTGATGGGCCAGAGAGAGGGATTTGTCTACGGTTTCCAGGAAGGCCACATTCACTGTGCGGGAATTGGGTACGTAGCGAATGTAGAACTCATTGCCGCCGAAACACATGGGGCTGCGCTTGGACAGCACGTACTGCGTGCCCGTGCCTCCTGTAGGTTTGAGGTAAAGGCTGACGCTGACGTCTTCGGTGTCGAATTCATCGTTGATGGGCCCGCCGAGAATGATGACCTCATCGTTCTGGCCATCCATATTCAGCGCCTCGCCCGATACGCCGCAGCTGAAGGTGGGCCCGCCTACCGGCGAAGCGGTATTGGCGGTGTTGCCGGTATTGTCGCGGTAAATGGAGTCGAGCGAATAATAGGCCACCAGGCCAACGGTCGTCTGGGCAGAAAGCCAGTTGAAGGCTCCAAGCAGGCAAAAGGTTAGTATGGAATATTTCATGGAATCATTTTACGGTTACCATCTCCTTAAACGACGGATGGGGGGCAATATTACCTGGAAGGACAAAAGCCGGGTGCAAAGATCAGCCGAATAAATTGCCGAGGTTGCCCATGCCCGGAGGCAGCATGTCCTTCATCATCTTCTGGGTTTCGGCAGCCTCTTTTTCAGCAGCCGTTTCCAGTGCCTTGTTTACGGCGGCGATGATGAGGTCCTGCACCATTTCCACATCCTCCCAATCGAGTTTCTCCCGGTCGATCCGGATGTCCTGTATTTCGCGGTTGGCATTGGCGGTTACCTTTACGGCGCCGTTGCCGGCCTCTTCCTGCACCGTGATCTGCGCCAGTTTTTTGCGCATTTCCTTCTGTTGTTCTTTCATGTTGCCTAACAGGTCTCCGAACATAGTCTGTAATTTTGGTTATACTTAAAAACACAATCTGGCTGCCAAAGGGTTTGCGGCGGCTCAAAGGTAATACTAATTTGACATTAAGGGCGGGTTTGGTAATCCCGGCAAATTGTACCAAATTACGCAAACCTGTAAAAAAAGAGAGCACCTATGGATGTCTTTAAAAAAATGGAGCGCGGCGATTTCAGCGGTTTTCAGGGCACCGACCTGCGCGCCGAGCTGGCCCTGTCCCAGCAATTTCTCAACCGGCGCATGTCGGAATCCGCTGCCGGCCCGGTAGAGCAGCTGGCCGTGGAATTGCAGGAGAACAATATCATTTTCTTCGAGCTGGCCGCCAGGGTGCCGGTAGCGGGAAGCATTCGGCGGCGCCTGAAACTGCAAATGGCGGGGGAGCTGGCCTTTGGCCAGGGGAAACACATGCTGGTGTTCCACATACTCAGCGGTTTTAAAATGCTGGACAAGCCCGTGATCAAATTCTTCAAAGGCAAGATCGCCGATAGCCTGCCGGCGGGGATCGAATTCACCAAAGATGCGCTGAAACTGAATGTAAAGGAGATGATGGAAGCCTCCGGCAGCAGCCACCTTCTGGCCGTACTGCGGCGGGTGGAGCTCGTTACCGAAGCGGGAAAACTGATCGCCAAAGTGCATATACAAGCCTGAAAAAACTCAAGTTTCGCATTATATCCGCCACTTGGCTTAAAAAAAGTAATCATGGAAGAAATATTCAAACAGTTGTTAGACGAAGAGTTCGAGGGCCTGCGCGGCTCCAAGCTGGAAGGGACATTGCGCTTCAGCGATGAACTGGCCAACGGCCTTATCGGTAATTTTATCGGAAAGGAAAACCAGGCGGCTTCTTCCTCTGATTCGGCTGGCGGGGCCCTCAGCTACAGTGAGGCCATGAAATACATCAGGGTGGAAAAGCTGGAATGGAAAACCGAGCAGGGCAGAGCTGCAATTTCCATAAAAGCCTCGATATAGGCCCAATGGAATGAAGGCCCGAAGTGGGTGAATGCAAGATATGTCCAGGAGATTGGAAGATCTATGCATGTTTTTCTCTGGTGTTTTTTGTAAATTGCAGTACGCTTTATGGCTAATTAAAGCAGGCGCAGAATATTATCAAGCGGAAATCGGCCCGACAGTATTTTTTCTGTAACAAACACAAAACCATTCGGTATGAAAAACTCCAGCTCCGAAACTCCGCTAAACATTTTGCTGATCGGCATTTACGTCTTCGCATTTCTGGGTATCGTATTGCTGCTGTACGGGGCCTTGCCCGTGCTTGCCGATGTCTTGATGGAACTCAAACAGGGGGCCGCGGCAAAGATGTACAACTAATTAGGTGTTGTGGTATTCCTGCCTGCTTACAGCAGCTAATCTTTATACACATTTATCTGACAGGTAGATTGAAGGCTACCCCGACG
>CAYVVK010000168.1:0-5685 GCA_964454855.1 uncultured Phaeodactylibacter sp.
CCACCCTGGAAAACATCAAAACCATCCGCTCGGCCTCCGTAGAAAACTTTTCTATCGTAACCATCGTCCTGGAATTCGAGACCGACACCGACCTGCGCATACAGGAAGCCCAGCGAAAGATCGACGCCATTGCCTCGGAGCTGGCTGCGGGAGCGCGGCCTCCGGCCATCGCCAAGATCGCTTCCGATGATTTTCCCATCATGAACATTGGGGCATCCTCCCGCCTGGCCGGCCCGGAATTCTATGAACTGATGGAAGGCCGGGCCATTCCGGCGCTCTCCCGCCTGGAAGGAGTCGGGCAGATCAACCTGCTGGGCGGCCAGGAACGGGTCATACAGGTCAATGTGCAGAGCGACAAGCTGGAGCAGTACCACATTTCCATTCTGCAGGTGTATGAGGCCATCCGCAAAGCCAACCTCGAATTTCCCACAGGCAAGATCAAGAGCGAACAAGAACAGATCCTCATCCGGCTGGCGGGAAAATTCAAGTCGCTGGAAGACCTCAAACAGCTGGTGGTTTTCAACAGCCCGCTGGGCACGCAGGTGCAGCTCATGGAAATTGCTGAGGTGGCCGACGGCCAGGAAGAAGTGGAAGACCTGAGCCGGGTGAACGGCCTGCCTTCCCTCAGCCTTTCCATCATCAAACAGTCGGATGCCAACGCCGTAGAAGTCAGTGCACGGGTAAAAGAAGAACTGAAAAAACTGGAGCAACAGCATGCCGAAGATGGCCTGGAATTTGCCATTGCCACCAATACCTCGGATTTCACGCTGGATGCCGTCTGGTCAGTTGCCAAAGACCTGGGGCTGGCCACGCTGCTGGTAGCTGCGGTCATGCTGCTGTTCCTGCACAGCTTCCGCAACGCGCTGATCGTCATGATCTCCATCCCGGCCTCTCTGGTGGCTACGCTCATTGTCATGAATGCCCTGGGGTACACCATCAACATACTTACCCTGCTGGCCATGTCGCTGGTGATCGGCATTCTGGTCGACGATTCTATTGTAGTGCTGGAAAACATCTTCCGGCACCGCGAGATGGGCAAGACGAGCCGTCAGGCCGCACTCGACGGCAGCCGGGAGATCTTCCTCACGGCCATGTCCATCACCCTGGTGATCGCTGTGGTCTTTATCCCTCTCATCCTATCCACGGGTATCGTGGCCATCATCATGAAGCAGTTCGCGGTGGTGGTCACGGTGTCCATCCTGATGAGCCTTTTCGTATCCTACACCATCGCTCCGGCCATGGCGGCGCGGCTCCCCATAAAAAATGAGTTGGAAGGCCGGCCGATAAGCCAGTGGATCGTCGGTGGATTTGAAAAAGGGCTGAGCCGGCTGGCGGAGCGCTATGCCTCCCTGCTGGCCTGGTCGCTGCGCCATAAGCTGCTTGTCGTGCTGATCACGCTGGCCCTGCTTGCCGGCTCGGCCCTGCTCGTCACCGGTGGATATATCGGCACGGCCTTTCTGAGCATGGGAGACCGCGGGGAGTTCATCATCCAAATGGAGCTGCCCAAAGATGCGACCTTCTCCGAGTCGAACCAGTATACCCAGGAGGTAGAAGATTTTCTCTTTCAGCAGGAGGAAGTAACCGGCGTCTTCACCCTGGTGGGCCGGCAGACCGGCCTGCTGAGCGGTGGCCGCCGCAGCCCCAACCTGGCGGAGCTTACCGTCCAACTGGTAGATAAAAAAGAACGGGAGCTGTCGGCCTCCGTGTATGCGGTGCAAACTAAAAAGGCGCTGGCCGCAAGGCTTCCCGGCGTCCGGATCCGCTCTAGTGAAGCCAGTTTATTCGGCGGGGCCAATGACTTCCCCATACAGGTCATCGTCAGCGGTACGGATTATGACAAGGTACAGGCCTATGCCGACAGCCTTCTGGGCAAACTGAGCCGTACGGAAGGCACCCTGGAAGCGGAGCTGTCCACCGAAGAAGGCACCCCACAGATAGAGATAGAAGTCGACCGCCTGAGAATGGAACAATATGGGCTGGACATGCAGAACGTAGGCGCCACTCTGGCTGTGGCCTTCGGCGGCAATACCGACGCCAAATACCGGGAAGGGGGCCGCGAGTACGACATCAACCTGCAGCTCGATGCTTTCGACCGCCGCCGCCGCGAAGATATTGCCAACCTTACCTTCCTCAACCGGCAAGGCCAGCAGTACAAGCTCAGCCAGTTTGCCGATATCGTTTCCACTACCGGGCCGGCGGTCTTGCAACGACAAGACCGCGTGCCGGCCACCATCGTGCAGTCGCAGGTGCTGGGCCGCCCCACCGGTGATATCGGCGCCGAGCTGGAAGAATGGATGGAAGCCCACCCGCCTCCCGATGGCGTGGGTATCGATTATATCGGCGACCTGAAGCGGCAGCAGGAGTCCTTTGGCACCCTGGGCATCATCTTCGGGGCCTCTATCCTCTTCGTCTACCTGATCATGGTGGCGCTGTACGACTCCTACCTCTATCCCCTGGTGGTGATGTTCTCCATACCGGTGGCCATGATCGGCGCACTGGCTGCACTGGCGCTGACCATGGAGTCTTTCAACATCTTTTCCATCATCGGCATCATCATGCTCAATGGCCTGGCGGCCAAGAACGCCATTCTGCTGGTCGACTTTGCCAATCAGCTGAAACTGGAGGGCAAAAAGACGGAGGAGGCCCTCACTATGGCCGGCCTGCTGCGCCTGCGCCCCATCCTGATGACCGCCATTTCGCTGATCATCGGTATGATTCCCATCGCCCTGGCCAGCGGCGCGGCCTCAGAGTGGAAGAACGGCATGGCCTGGGTGCTTATCGGCGGGCTGACGAGCTCTACCATCCTGGCGCTGGTGCTGGTGCCGGTGGTGTATGCTTTGGTGGATAAGGGGAAGGCTTATTTTGGGAGGTTGTAGGTGGTGGCAAGATCATTCACTCTATCAACCGCTCACGTGCTCGGCCCCAATATCGGCGTTCTGCGCTTTTAGAAACAGAAAAGCCAATTCCAGAGCAAAATCCAGGCCGTAGAGCCGGTGCCCTACATCTATGAGAATATCATCAAACTCGGCCCTTCTCTTCTCTTCCTCAATAGATTGAATATGCTCCTTCCAGTAAGAGAAGTAAATATCAATCGCTATCGCTGGCATGTTCTCCATCATCGGTGTGAATTAATTGACCATTAAGTTCCAGAATTTCGTTGATCATTGCAATCAGTCTGGCAGTTAATTTCGGATTTGCGCCATAAACTCCTTATTCTTCAAAATAGACATTATCCAGCAGGACATCTCCCTTAAGAAAGTTGCCACTGGCGTCCATGGGGTTCCATAGCGCAAAAGGGATTCTCAGGTCCGTGAGGCCGAGGCCGGCAAAGTCTGACATGGGGATGGTATACTCCAGAAAGCCGTTGCCTACTTCCTCGCCGGTATAATCGCGGAGGAAGAGCGATACGGCAGTGGCCACCGATTCCAGTTTGATCTCTATATCCGCCAGCTCAGCGGGTTGATGCAGGGAGAACTTCAGGCTACCGTTGGCGTACTGGCTGAAATCCACCGTTTCGGGCTCCAGGACGAAGAACCCCCCGCCCCAGCTCTCGCCGGGATAGCTCAGCAGCAGGCTGGAATCGCCCTCTACTGCCATATCGGAGGTGGCGAAGGAAGGCTCGCCTCCGTTTCCAAAGGACCTCAGGACCAGATTATCGAATTGGCTCATTGTTTCATTGAAGGCATAGGTGGCCAGGGTAGTAGAAATGGACCCGACCGTTTCCTCTTCGATATTCAAAGGCGGAGCGGCGGGTGGATTGAGGCCATCCTGGCGGTATACCCGCACCCAGTCTACCAGCATGCGTTGCGGGAAGACGGTGGTTTCGTCCGGGTCTCCCGGCCAGTTGCCGCCGACGGCTACATTGAAGATGATGTAGAAAGAGCGTTGGAATTCCTTCATATCGTCCTCTACAGGCACGCGGTGCACTTCTGTGCCATCGAGGCTGAACACTATTTCTTCCGGCGTCCAGTCCAGGCGGTAAATGTGGTAGTCGTCGCTCAGCTTTTCGCCGGCTTCTATTTTGTCACCGCTACTGGCGCCCTTGTTGTCACCGCTGGCGTAGTGAACGGTGCTATGGAGTACATCCGGCTCATGGCCGATCACTTCCATAATATCGATCTCGCCGCAACCCGGCCAGTCTACCTCCGAGATATTGTCACCCAGCATCCAGAAGGCCGGCCAGAGCCCTCTTCCTTCCGGCACTTTGATACGGGCTTCCACCCGGCCATAGCGGAAGCTGTGTTTGTTCTGAGTGGTCAGCTTAGCGGAGCTGTATTTGTGGTTGCCCGGTTCCTTACGGGCGATGATAGCCAGCACGGAATTACCTTCGTCATCGGCCTGCACCAGGGAATTATTCTGAGAGCTGGTGTACAACTGCCTTTCCGCATTGCCCCAGCCCGGAGGCAGGCCATAGTCGGTACCATCGCCGGTCTCGTAGTTCCAGTTGTCACTGCTGATGGTAGCATTGAATTCATCACTCCAGATCAGGGTGTAGCCTTCGTAATCCGGTTCAGGAGTGGGCATGATGTCATCATCGGAATTACAGGCCGCAAAAGCCAAAAGGGCGAAAAGGATAAGAAACAGGTTTTTCATGGAGGGCGGTTTGGGATTTTTCTTTTTCCGGTCAGCAAAAATATCTTCCGTTAAAAATAAATCCTGTTCCGCTATATATAGCAAGCCCAGCGCTGGACAAATACTGGACAGCCCGGTGTTTGGCGGCGGCCTTTTCGAAGCGCCGCTTTTAAGGGGGGGCGTTCAGCTTAAATATGGGTAAAGAGAAGGCTAATTACATAATTTTAGCCTTGCCGGATAAATCCCTGCCTGCGGCAGGCAGGCGGCGCTCCGATTAGGTGGACATAACAATATAACAAGGTAACAATCCGTCCGGAACGCCTGAGAATAAAGCATCCTAGGCTCTGCTATCGAAGCAGTATGGGTGAACTAAACCTTACTCGCGGGCCTGGAAGCCCGCGTTCCTGTGGATGGGCACATCCGCCGGCCGCTCCCGCTTCCAGCGGCGGTGCGTCCACAGCCAGTACTGAGGGTTCTCGCGAATATCCCTTTCCAGGATGCGGGTATGGCGCTCGCTGATCTCGCCGTAGGGAAGGCTTTCCGGCTGATCGGTGATGAGCTCGAACTCCATCTCGTAGTAGCCGCGGCGCAGTTTGCGGACGTGGCCAAAGACGACGGGAAAGCCATAATCCTGGGCATACTTTTCGGTGCCGAACATGATGGGCGTTTCCTGCCCCAGGAAGTAGGCCCAGTAGGCCTTGCGCGGGTTGTGGGGCGCCTGGTCGGCGCCGAGCATGATGGTGTATTCTCCTGTTTGGCTGGCTTTTTCAAAAAAAGGCTTCACCTCTTTCTTGGCTACCAGCTCCATGCCGAAGCGGCGGCGGGACTTTTGGAATTTGTCGTTGATGAATTGGTTGGAGAGCGGGTGGTAGACACCTGCGCTCGCCGGCTCGGATTGAAGGCCGATGGAGAGGGCCGCCAGTTCCCAGTTGTTGTAGTGGCCGGCCACGATCAGCACGCTCCGGCCTTGCCGGTGGAATTCATCCAGCATTTCCGGGTTGACGGCCCGGCAGCGGCGCACGGCTTCCTCCTCCGACATATTAAACATACGCAGGCTCTCTACTATGATGTCGCAGAAGTGGCGATAGAAATCTTCCATTACCTGCCGCAGCT
>CAYVVK010000168.1:5695-9298 GCA_964454855.1 uncultured Phaeodactylibacter sp.
GCTCCCCTTCTTCCTTTTCGGGAAAAGAATTGCGCAGGTTGGCCCAGACCACCTTCTTCCGGTAACCGATGAGGCGGTAGAGCACAAAAAAGCTGAAGTCAGACAGATGGTAGAGTACCGGAAGGGGCAGGTAAGTTAAGGGGCGAATGAGGAGGTAGTAGGCCAGCTGGATCATACCGTTTTTGTATTTGAGCATCTTGATAAACAGGCCGTAAGCGGGAATGGTTTTGAAAACCATCGTGCCTCCAGGCTTTCGCCTGGGGCAGCTTCAAGGCGGCGCCCACCTCCGACTTCGCCCAACGCTCCCGCGCCAGCGCCCGGGCCTTCTCCTCATAGGGCTCAAAGTACAATAATACTAATGGCCGGCGGTGCTTCGTCGAAGGAGTACCCCCCGCATTGTGTTCCAGAACTCGCTTCGGCAGATCTGAAGTTGCCCCCTTATAGAGCCGCCCATCCTTCAGGCTGTATAACACGTAGAAGGAATACATCAGAGTAGCGCTTAAGTGAAACAAAAAAAGCCCTCATTTTCATGAGAGCTTCATTTTTTGTAGCGTGGGAGAGACTTGAACTCTCGACCTCCGGATTATGAATCCGACGCTCTAACCAGCTGAGCTACCACGCCCTCTGACCGGCGAAGGCGGTTCTTTTTGCGACTGCAAAGATAAAGCTTTTCCCCCTTCCATCGCAACAAATACACGCTAATTTTTTTCTATTACTACTCATTCACACCAAACCGACACCAGCATGCAAGATGACCGCACCCGCATACGCCCGGAGATCATTACAGAGAAAGAAGCGACAACGGGCGAAGAGCGCTTCCAGAACCACTCCCTGCGCCCCATTCTGAAAATGCAGAACGATCTGCTAGTGGCAGCCTTCCGCCACTTCATGCAGAAACGCCGGGTGAAATTCGACGAGATGCAGCCTAAGCAAAAAGCGGAGCAAATAGAACACAGCCTCAGCAAGGACATGCGGCTGCGCTTCCTGCTACTGGGCATCGTCATCGGCCAGTTCACTGCTGAAGAATACGCTACCTACCTGAGTATGGAAAAGGAGGCCGTGCGCCGGATAATGGGTATGATGGCGGAGCGGTTGAAAAACCAGTTGATTAATTAAAATTTTTTGCCCTTGAATTAAAGGAATTAAGTACTTACCTTTAGCGTTAGTATCCTAACGCGTTAGCATGATAAAGACATTCGGAAATAAGGAAACGGAAAAAATCTGGAATGGCAACTATTCCAAAAAGTTTCCCGCGAAGATACAGCCTATTGCGAGAAGGAAATTGAGAATGATCAATAACGCACAGGATATCAACGACTTGCGAATTCCACCAGGCAACCGGTTGGAAAAATTGAAAGGTGAACTGAGTGAATTTTACAGCATTAGAATTAACAACCAATGGAGAATTATTTTTCAGTGGACTGGCAGTGATGCCTATGAAGTAGAGATTATTGATTACCATTGAATGAATGTAGTACTTAAGATGGAAAAACTGCCCAACATACATCCCGGAGAAGTCTTACTTGAAGAATTTCTCATCCCAATGGAGATAAGCCAGTACAGGCTGGCAAAAGACCTTAATATCCCCCAAACAAGGATAAGTGAGATAATCAGGAAAAAAAGGAGGGTCACAGCAGATACCGCTTTGCGATTGAGTAAATATTTTGGGACCTCAGCAAAATTCTGGCTGGGCTTACAGGACGATTATGACCTGGAAGCATTCAACGAGAAAATTGCTGAAGAACTGAGTGAAATCCCCCCGGCAGACAAAAATGCGGCTTAGTAGAACTCCTTCTCTTCCCCACTACTCCCCTCCTCTTCCTTAACTTTCCCAAGCAAGAGGTTCAGGCCCACCCGCAGGTTGGCATGATGGCTGTCTTCCGGCCGGATGGCGGTGATGATGTTGTCCGTGGCCGCCATGAGCTGCACCGGGCCGAACTTCACGGCGGCGTTCAGCCCCAGGTTGTCGTAGCGCTCGCTGCGGTAGGCGTAGGTGGCGCCCAGGTTGAGGAAGGGCAGCAGCTGGATGTTGGAGCCCAGGGCGAAGGACATCCGGGTTTCCTCCAGGTAGCGCTCGGCGAAGGCAAGGGCCCCGGCCGTCCACTTATCGTTCAGGCGGTACTGGCCGCTGAGGTAATACCGTTGTGGCAACGTAGTGGAAAAAGAATTGCTGGTTTCCACCACCTGATAGATCTCCCGCAGGGTATCCAGCACGGAGCCGACACTGGTGGAATCTTCGAAGATCTGGTCGGCGGGGTCCAGGCCCTTGTATTCGAAAGTGCCGTTGAGGCGGTAGTTCTGTACGTCCTCTTCCCAGTTGATGGTGCCAATATCAAGTGCGCTGGCGGCTATTTCAAGCCGCTCCCCTATTTGCAGGCGCAGGCCCAGGTCGAAGGCAAAGCCGGTATTGCCGGTGAAGAGCTCTTCGGTATCGAAATTGCCGTAGTTGAAATCTACGGCCAGCTCATCGAAGCCGTTGTAGCGCAGGGAGCCGGCGGAGTTGGCCAGGTAATCTGCACTGAGCGTAAGCTGGTAGATATCGTCGTCGGTGCGCAGGCGCAGCGATTCCTTTTCGGATTGTATGCTCCCAACCCCTGCCAGCAGTTTAGCCCGCCCGCCGATAGTGAATTTCGGCGTGACATCCACCGCCAGGCCGAGGGCAAACTCCTGGTATCCGAAAAGGTCAACCGTGGGGGCAAACTCCACCTCCTGGCCGATGAACTGGGCGTTGCCCTGCCAGACGAGCTGTGGAAGCGTCTTCGGATAGCCCAGCAGGGCGTTAAAACGCAGGCTGTGGCCGAGGGTAATGGCCGCCGGGCCAAAACGCATGCCCAGCGAGATGGTCTCTATATCGAGGTTGTTCCTGAGGATGTTGTTCTCTCCAAGCTTACTGATCGCATTGTTGATGTCCAGCACATCCTGCCCGTTCTCTCCTTTGGTGATCAGGTCGCTGTAGGTCACATTCGTTACGCGCAGGGCGTTATAGGCGCCGGGCAGGGCCACCACGGCCTGATAATCAGGGAAAAAGGCCGGGTTGGTACGGCTGGCCTGCCAGGTATGGCGCATAAAGTGAGTGGCCAGGTCTTCCTGGGAAGTGGCCGTAAAAGCTCCCAGCAGGGAGAGAAAAAGCAGGAAAGAAAACCGAATCATGATGGGTAGTATTTTGAAAGCTGCTGTATCGGACAGCTCGAGGTCATTTAAATTGATCAATACACATTTTGAATATAGCAGGATAGCCTGGCCCGCCTACTCCTCATCCTTTATCCCGAAAATGGCCCCCATTTTAATCTGTACCGATTGATCCGCCAGCACCTTGACGGATTGCTGGCCGTCATTGAGGGTAGAGAAAGAAGCGATAATGATGAGCTCAGCTGCATTGCGCACCTTATTGAAGCGTTCCTCTGGGAAGTCGACGAAAGTGACATCTTCCTTCACCCCGGAGGCCACACCATCCTCATTGACCGGCGCTCCTTCGACCACCTTTTGCTGCGTTTGGAAAAGCGAGTCCAGGACGGCGCCGGTAGAATCCACAAAATGCCCCTGTATAGCCACATCCAGCGGCAGTCCATTGAGGGTCACCAGTTTGGACTCCGCCTTATACAC
>CAYVVK010000168.1:9308-10923 GCA_964454855.1 uncultured Phaeodactylibacter sp.
CAGGACACCTTCGCCATCGACTTCTCCGCCTTATACACCTGTTGGAAGTCGGAGAAGTCGATGGCGAAGGTGTCCTGTGCCAGGAAATCCAGGGAGCGGCCGAAGAGCGGCAGGTCTACCGTTACCCCTACCCTGTAGTAGCTGCTGTCGGTAATGAACCCCCGGATGTTTTCATTGGAGTCCGGGTTGGTAACCGCGTCCACGTCATAATCTATGGCCAGCGGGCCGGCGCTCAGTATTTCATCGATATTGGAATTGTTCTTATCGAACACGAAATCTCTGGTGGCCACCTGCCCCACTTCGTCCAGGCCAGGGTAGGGAAAAGCGATGCCATTTTCCACGAATTCGCTTTCCAGCTCCAGTGTTTCCCCTCTCACGGTGGATACTTCAAAAGTATTGACCTTAGCCACAGTAGGAATACCGAAAGAATTTTCGATATTAAAAGTGACGGTAGGATTCTCGAAGTAAATATCCCCTTTCACCCAGTCGTCAAAAAAATCGATCCGGATGGTGTCCCGGCCACCTTCCTGTACGAAGCGGCCCAGGAAACCCTCCATGTAGTAGAAAGACAGGTCCTGAAAAAGGATGCCCACTGCAGAAGCGGTATCCGGTACGCCTCCCTGCCGGGCCAGCTCGTATTCCACGTAAACGGAATCTGCCGAACCGGTACTCACCTCGTAGCCGGCCAGGGAAGTCGGAACGGCCAGAGAAACGAGGTAGGATGGCGGCGGGCCGCTTCCGCCATATGCGGGCAGAGACCCTTCCAGGCTGAGCGCATCTCCGTTCTTGCTTACCTGCGGAAGCGTGATGCGCAGGCTCACCGGGTCGGGATGGCGGTGCTGAAAGAAGAAGCTGAACTTCCCATCTTTAAAGACCAGCTCGTCAAAGCTGATCCCGTCGGGGAACTCCAGGGGGATCCCCATGCGCTGGCTCGTGATGGGAATAGGGATGCCACTTAGGGTTTCGTTGATCTGTTTAAAGATGGTGTCACTGTTCTGAGTGACGACCTCCCCTTCGTAGATGAAATGGATCAGGCCGTTGGGGTCGATAACCAGGGTAGACTGGTCCTCGAAATTCTCCAGCGCGTCCCTGATGGACAGTTCAGTATTGATCAGAGGGAGGGCATATTCCGCATCGTATTTGGCGCCATCCAGGTCTTCCAGGTCGTCGAAAGACTGGCAGGCGTTGAGCAACAACACGGCAGCCAGAAAAGATAAAATGCTTAACTTATTCATATGCTGCAATCTTTATTCTGCGATGAAATACCGTAAAGGGGTGTAGTTATTATACGGGAGAGCAGGGTTCGGAGGTTCCGTTGCTGAATTGTTCAAGTAAAAGTTGCTAAAAGGAGTACAAAGATATTCAAATAAACCACACATTACAAGTATAGATAATGCCAAAGTGAGTATCCCCTCCAATTTTGTCCGCAGCATGGCCCATCAGGATCACGCTGTTTTTTGTATCTTGCTTTTCTATGTCAGAGAAAATGAAGGAAAAGCAGCCGAGCCCTCCCCTATCTACTGAAAAGGTGCCTGCCGAGCTGGCGCAGGCCTTCGTCCTGCAGCTATTCGGCCAGCGGCAGGACGGCCGCCTGCTTGTGCACAATTATGCCCTG
>CAYVVK010000169.1:0-9353 GCA_964454855.1 uncultured Phaeodactylibacter sp.
AAGCGAACTGCAATTGCAACGATTTACCATCAATTTTATCCCGAACTCACGTTAAAGTAAAAAAGTAGTATTAAATCCCTACCTCCAGCAAATTCCCGAAGCGCTCATTAAAACCTTCCACCCCCTGCAATCCTCCCGTATGTACCGCCAGTATGGTGCTCCCCTCCGGAAAGAATCCCTCCTCGGCAAGCTGGAAAATGCCGTAGAACATTTTGCCGGTATAGATGGGGTCCAGCGAGATACCGTGTTGCTGGTAGAAGCCGTTAATGAAGTCTATAAGCGGAGCGCTGAACCTGGCGTAGCCCCCGAAGTGAAAGTTTGTGTGGACAGACCAGGTTCCGGCCCTCCTCTCATCCCCCTCTCTCCTTCGCGAAGCTTCGGTACGTGGTGAAAGGGGGGAGGGTGCCAGTAGCCGGCTTACTTCCTTCCGGTGAAAACCTCCTTTCAGGGCAGAAAAGCCCAGGGCACGGGCACGGCCATTCAGGGCGGCCACGATGCCCGCAAAGGTGCCGCCGGTGCCCAGGCTGCAGCACCAGTAGCCCGGCAGGCCTTCGGTTTGGGCTTCCACCTCCTCCACGATGTGGCGGCAGCCGCGCAGGGCCAGGCTATTGGTGCCACCTTCCGGCAGGAGATAAAAAGGCCCGTGCCGTTCCCGAAACCGGTGGAGGAAGGCCTCCGAATCCTTTTCCCGAAAGGCTGCCCGGCTGACGAATTCCAGCTGCATGCCACAATCTTCAGCAAAGCGCAGGGTAGGGTTGAGGCCCTCGGGCCGCTCTCCGCGGACGATGCCGATGGCCTGGAAGCCGAAAGCCTGTCCTGCGGAGGCCACTGCCGCGATATGGTTGGAAAAGGCGCCGCCGAAGGTGAGCAGGGTGTTATGGCCTTCTTGCCGGGCAGCCTGCAGGTTGTATTGGAGTTTACGCCATTTGTTGCCGCAGAGGGCCAGCCCGGGGCCCATGCGGAGGAGGTCATCGCGCTTCACCAGCAGGCGGATGCCGGCATTGCGTAAGGAAGGGCTGTGGAGTGCTTCCACCGGGCTGGGTGCATTCCGGAAGAGAGGGGATAGCAGGCTCATGGCGTTGGAAATGATGAATGATAAAGGTAAAAAGCTGGAAGGCAATATCCGTTATTTTTTTTTGACATGCCCTTTACCTTGATTCACCGCCTCACCGCCACCGTCATCTTCCGGTCGTAGTCTCCTTGTATGATGGGCGACTGCAGGTTGCCGGTATAGGCGCGCACCTTGCTGTTTACGAAATCGTAGAGTTCCTGCACGTCGATGATCTTGTCATTGTTGGCATCAGCCTCTCCCTTCAGGCCGCGGATGAGGAAGTGGCTGAACACGCCCTGCCGCAGGCCGCTGGATTCCAGAGAGGTCTCATCCGACTTGGAAGACATGATAAGGGCTGTACCGGGATTGGCCCGGGAAAGGCTGCTGTAATAATTGGAAAGGGCCTCCGGCTGGGTGCCGCCCCGCATGGCCACCAGGCTTCCGGAGTGGCAGGCATCGGCGATGCAAAGCTTGTATTTGGCGGGGCTGCGCTTCAGTATGGCGTTGATCTCCTCGTGGAAAAGCTTGTTGCTGAACCCGTTAAAATCGAAAGGGAGGAAGGAGCCGCGCAGGCCATGGCCCGAGAAATAGAGCATGACCAGGTCATTGGGGCCGGCTTTGCCGAAGATGTCCATCATGGTGGATTTGATATTGCCGAGCGTGGCCTCTTCATCGATGAGTATGCGAATGTGCTCGTCGTCGAGGGCGCCGCCTTCCGGGCTTTTGAGGAAAGCGTACATGTGGTAGGCGTCGTCATCGGTATAGCGCAGTACAGGCATGTGGTTGTAAGCGGAAATGCCGATGACGACCGCCCAAACCTCGAGTGCCTGCCGCTGCTCCGGCGCCGAGGCAGGAGCACTGCTGTTGGCCCTTTTTTCCTCGGGCATGTATACGCCGTCCTTCCAGTAGCCGGACACCTGGCTGCCGTCTTTCATAAAGAGCGTGCCGTAGCCATTGAACTGGGCCTTGCCCATCTCACCTTCGTAGCGTTCTCCATTGGCGTAGAATACGCTGCCCCTGCCGTGGGGAAGGCCGTTTTTAAAAGACCCGATGTACTTGTTGCCGTCTTTGAAAATGTAGGTGCCGTGGCCATTCTGGCAATCTCCGCTAATGCAGCCCTTGCCGGAAGCGTTTTGGCCGCCGAGGAATTCCCCATCCAGCCATTGCCCTTCGAGGGCCTCGCCATTGGCTTTATACAAGGCGCCTCTGCCATGGGGCACGCCTGCCTGCATTTCTCCACTGTAGCGTTCGCCGTTGGGGTAGTGAAAAGTACCCCGGCCATGGGGTTTGCCTTTCCGGAAGCTTCCTTCATAGCGGCTGCCGTCGATATAAGCGAAGGTGCCGCTGCCGTTGTAGCAGTCGCCTGAAAGGCAGCCGGCCTGTACGTCGGTGGAGGCGGTTTCCGATTCCTGGCGTGCGAAATAGGAACTGACGAGGCGGCCGTAATCATCTATGGGGTGCCCGCGCTCCCAAAGGCCGGTGCGCTGGCTGCCGTCGGTGTAGGTCATGGTGCCCTTGCCATGGGGCTTGCGGTGTTTCCAGTTGCCCTGGTATTTGCTGCCGTCGGAATAATGGCAGACGCCGATTCCGTGGATCTCCCCGTCTGTGAACTGGCCGGTGTACACCGCGCCGGAGGGAAAGACATAGACGCCTCGCCCGCTATAGCAGTCTCCCGAAATACAGCCTTCGGTTCGGTTGTTTACTTCCCTGCCGCCTTTACCGGCCAGGCTGCCGGGTGCCTGCTGGCCGGTAAAACGCCCCTTATCAAACCAGCCCGTCTGCTGTTTGCCCAGAGACAAGGTTTTCGTGCCTTTGCCATGGGGCAGGCCTTCGGCCCATTCTCCTTCGTAGCGGCTGCCATCCGGCCAGTAGCAGATGCCGATGCCTTCGCTTTTTCCATCTTGAAACTGGCCGATGTATCTGGCGCCGCTGGAGAACAGCAGGGTGCCCGTTCCGTTCGTGCAATTCCCCTCCAGGCATTGAGTATAGAGGGGGCTAGCTGCCAAAAGCAAGCTGAGGAGGGTGAGGTAAGTAGTTGACTTGATCATGGCATCCTTCGTTGTATGGGCGATGAAATGGTGCAACAGGGGGGCCGTGTGCCCGGTACGGGCCCTTATGGGCAGTATCGGATATGGGCCGGCAAATTTCCTTGCAAACCCCTGTTTCCGGGTTAAAGAAAGATTACATATAGCATGGGTTTTTATATGTACGAAAAGCAGCGGGCCTTTGTTGCGAAGGCCCCCGCTTATTCGCCTCTTATAAAAGCTACGGGCATCCGGTAGTCGAAGTCGCCGGTAAGCGTAGGCGTTTGTATGTTGCCGGTATACAGCCTTACATTCTTATGGACGTAGTTAAAAAGTTCCTGGATATTAATGATGGGGTTGTCATCCCGATTAGCCTCTCCTTTGAGCCCCCGCACCAGGAAGTGGCTGAAAATACCCGAGCGCAGGCCGCCGTCTTCCAGTGAGTATTCCTCGCCTTTGGAAGACATGAGCAGGGCCATGCCGCCGTTCGATTCCTCGAAGGCCTTATAGTACTGTTGCAGGCTGAACTTATTGGGGGTTTTCATGGATAGCAGGCTTCCGGAGTGGCAGGCATCGGCAAGCACCAGCTTGTGCTTGGCCAGGCTCTGCTCGAGCAGGCCTTTGATCTCCGTATGTTTGAGCTGGTTGTTGTAGCCGTCGAAATCAACGGGGAGGAAGGAGCCCTGCAGGCCGTGGCCGGAAAAATAGAAGAGGATGACGTCATTCTGGTCGGCGCGCAGGAAGACCGTGCGCATGGCGTTGAGGATGTTCTTTTTCGTGGCATCCTCATCGATCAGCAGCTTGACCTGCTGGTCAGGCAAAGCACCACCCTCCGGGCTTTTGAGGAAGGCATATACCTGGTAGGCATCATCATCGGTATAACGCAGGGCCGGCATGTGGGAATACTGGGCCGCACCTACTACCACGGCCCATATCTTGACCTCTTCGTTGTGGTCTACCGGAATGGGGGCGGGGCCTTCTGCCTCGCCCTGTACGTACAGTTTTTTCACCGGCTTGCCGAAATCCCAGATGGCGCCGACGATGCGGCTATTGGCGTAGTACATCACCCCGCGGCCGTGGGGGGTATGCTGTTTCCAGCTGCCTTCGTAGCGGCTGCCGCTGGCGTAGTAGACCGTGCCGTTGCCTTCGGGCTGGCCATTGCGAAACTCTCCTACATAGAGGGAGCCGTCGCTGTAGGTGAATTTGCCCAGGCCGTTGCCGCAATCGATGCGGTTGCAGTTGGAGAGGTTAGAGGTATCGCCGCTGTAGGCGTATTTGCTCCAGTCGGTGAGGTATTGGCCGTGTTCCCATTGCCCGGAGATGGCCTCGCCATCCTCAAAGGAGAGCAGGCCTTTACCATGCCGTTTGTTATTGGCCCACTGCCCTTCGTAGCGGGAGCCGTCGGAGTAGTACATGCTGCCTTTGCCGTGGCACTGCCCCCGTTTGACCTGCCCTTCGTAGCGGTCGCCATTGGCGAAGTAAAAAACGCCTTCGCCATTGGGCTGGCCGGCTTCCCACTGGCCTTCGTAGCGGTTGCTGTTGCCATAGGCCATGATGCCCCGGCCGTTGAAGAGGTTGCCCGAAAATTCGCCGGTATATTTGTCGTTATTCGGGAACGTCATTTTGCCCACGCCTTCCCGGTATCCGTTCTTCCAATCGCCCGAATATTCCCGGCCGTCTGAAAAGAACAGGGTGCCTTCGCCGTGGGGTTTACCTTCCCTGAACTGCCCTTCATAACGTGCGCCGCTGGGAAAGACGCAAACGCCTTTGCCACTTATGCAATTCCCTTCCTGGCAATCGATCTGTGCAGCCGCCAGCTGAGCTGAAAAAATAACGGTCAAAAAAATCAATACCCCTCTCATGATTACGGTGTTTTAACTGATCTTTGAAAAGTCGCGGTAGAATTCTTGGAAGGTAAAGTTGAACGGCATAAATCGTAAGGTTCGTGGTGAATGAAAAATGCTCTTCTATAATCTTTTCGCTATGGGGATTATTGCTCGCCGGGAGCGGTTTAAGAAAAATTTAGAACTTGTGTTACCTTTGCTTATCCGGACTGTTAAACGTATTTATCATATAAAAAAATTGTGTCAGAGATGTTTAGAAGACTATTGTTTGTTACACTGCTGACAGGCTTGCTCCTGTCCTGTAACAAGGCTACCCAGAAAACAACAAAGGCCTCTGAGCAGGATGTGCCTTCTGCTGAATTGCCGAAGGGAGAAACTTTTGGCGCCGCTTTCACGCCGGAAGGGGTTTTGTCTTACTCCGGCCTATTGAAAGAAATGGAGGGCAAGGACTCTCTGGCTGCCATAGTGGAAGGCACCGTGCAGGAAGTTTGCCAGATGAAAGGCTGCTGGATGACCATCACCTCCGAAGGGGCCGGCAAAGAACCGGCCATGGTCCGCTTTAAGGATTATGGCTTTTTTGTGCCCAAAGACATCTCCGGCCGCAGGGTGATCATGAATGGCCAGGCCTTCCGGGAAGTGACGCCGGTGGAGGAACTTCGCCACTATGCGGAAGATGCTGGAAAATCTGAAGAAGAGATCGCCGCCATCACCGAGCCTAAGGAGGAGCTTAAGTTCCTCGCCTCAGGAGTGCTGCTGCTGGAAGAAAAAAAGTAGATAAGTTGCGGGCTAAGCCGAACTCTTTATAAAAAAGGCCGTAATAGATACGAAAAGGCTTTTTCCGGCCGTTAAAATGGCATGCACCGGCAGCTGCTCTGGCTGGTGTATGCCAATGAGTATCATCAGGGGCAGCAGGAGCATTCCGCCGGCATCGTCAGACTACCGCATGGCTTTTTAGGGCCATATACTTCCCCCCGCCTCCCTTTGCTCTGGAAGGAAGCTGCTGTTGTTGAAAAAAAACAGTACCATGAATTTTCATGCAGCAAAAGCTTTTATCCTGGATAAGCTGGAACGAGAGCTGTCCGATGAACTGGCCTACCACGGCATTCATCATACCTTTGATGTGCTCTATACCATCGAAGAATTGTGTTACCTGGAAAAAGTCTCTCCCTACGAAGAACTGCTGCTGAAAACCGCTGCCCTTTTTCACGACTCCGGCTTCACCATCAATAATGAGGAACACGAACAGCTGGGCTGCCAGATCGCCAGCCAGCACCTGCCCCGCTACGGGTATACCGCCGAGGAGGTAAGGCGTATTTGTGGGATGATCATGGCCACCAAGATCCCTCAGAAGCCTCAGAACTACCTGGAAGAGATCATCTGTGATGCCGACCTGGACTACCTGGGAAGAGATGATTTTTACGACATCGGCTACACCCTCTTTGAAGAGCTTAAAGCTTACAATATCCTCAAAACGGAAGAGGCATGGAACCGCCTGCAGGTGAGCTTTCTGGAAAAGCACACCTTTTTTACCGACACCAACAAAAGGCGCCGGGCCGCCAAAAAGAAACGGTACCTTGAAGAATTGAAGGAGATCGTGGCGGCCTATGAAAAAAATCTATGACCAAAGCAGCGATGACAGGGGCCTGTACGTTTTCCTCACAGTTTGATGATATAGGCGTAATATTTCGTAAGCAGCCCCTACTTTACACTCACTAGTTCATTTTTTTAATACTCACAAGGAGGGGCTGCTTATTTTTTATCTCACCCTGTTTTTAAAGCCTTATATTTATTGGAATGCGCTTTCCTGCCTGCCGCTGCGGCCGCAGGGATGGTTTCCGTAAAACGGATCTGCACAAGCTGAGAAGTGGACGGGAAAGTCGGTGATGAGAAAAGAAAAAAGAAAGCGCTCCAAACAGTGGACATGCCTAGCTTCTAGGGAGTTAAGGCAAGCCTGTCAAATGGAAAAGCATCCACCCAATACCCCAGGGTAAAGGCCAGCTGCCCTTTGGAGCGCTCCAAATGTTCTACAGCGTTCTAACCATAAACGTGATAATACAAAAGTAAGGGATGGGGCCAGATGTTAAAATAACAGAATTTCCCATTTAGAGCATACCAGTTTATAGCAATAAAGCTTGTTCTTATTTGTTAAGTTATTGATAAATAGTATTTTGAGTTGTTCAGATCCTGCCGTTAAGGCTCTTACATGGCATCCATGTCTGTATTCAGGACCGTCTGCTCATATTGGGGTTTGTATTGGTCGATCAGTTCGGGAGTGGCTTCGGCAGAAGAAGTGATCACACCCAGAGAAATCATAAAAGCAATGATAGCAGCCATAGTTTTAAATTGTTTTAATTTTGATTTAAAACTATGGAGGTTCAATGCTTTCGCGGATAACTTTTTTACCTTGTTTAATCAGCTCAGAATTTCCTATTTTCACAGATAAAAATTACTCAAAGTGCTGGCTGACAGTGATTAACGATTACAGGTAATAAGGGTATCAGATGAAAGAATTGAAGGAGTTGATAAGCATTGTATCTCCAAATAAAGTGAAGGAGATAGAGCTGTTGAGCAATGACGAAGGGAATTGCTCCAATATTCAGGAACTTTACCAGGGGATAGCCGATGGGGTTTTCCAGGATGAAGAAGAAGCCATGCGCCATTTTTATGATTCCGGGGACCGCAGGAAGTACTTCAACCGGCTCAAACGGCAGCTCAAAGGGCGGCTGATCAACACGCTATTCATCATAGATGCCAACCAGCCCAGGTATAACGATATCCGCCGGGCTTACTATCTCTGCCATAAAGATGCCTCTGCGGTTAAGATCCTGCTGGCCAGGGGCGCGAGGCAGGCAGCGATCAAGCTGGCGGAAAAAACCCTGAAAAGAGCCCAGCGCTTCGAATTTACGGATATTCTGCTGAGTTTGTCAAAAGACCTGCGTGCCCATTATGGAAGTATTCTGGGCGATAAGGCCAGGTTTACCCAGTACAATAAAATGGTCCACTTTTACTCGGAGGTGTTTATGGCGGAATTAAAAGCCGAGGAATACTACACGGAACTGGCCATGACCTTCACCCTTTCCCGGGCCTCCAAAGCGGAATTCAGTGAACAGGCGGCTGCCTATGCCGAGGAACTGGAGGAGGTCATTCAGAAATACCACTCTTACCGCCTCCATCTTTTTGCTTTTACCGTTATGGCCCTTCGTTATGAATTGGCCAACGATCAGGAAAATACCATCGCCACCTGCCAGCGGGCCATGGATTATTTTGAGCACAAGAAACATCTGGCCTCCCGGCAGGCCATGTTCACCTTTTCTTTCCGGATGCTGTCGGCCTATATTTTGCTGCGCCGCCTGGAAGAAGGGGAAAAGGTGGCCGAACGCTGCCTCGAACTGGTGGATGAAGGCCTCTTCAACTGGTACCGGGTAGTGGAATACCAGTTCATTCTTTACCTGCATTCCGAACAATACCAGAAAGCCTATAAGGTTTACCGGCTGGCAGTAGGCCATGAAAGCTTCTCCAAGCAGTATCAATCCATTCAGGAAACCTGGTACATTTACGAAGCCTATATCAACTACTTTATTTCTATTGGGATCATTGAAGGGGCGGGAGGGCAGGCCGGTGGAAAATTCCGGGTGTCCAAGTTCCTCAACGAAGTGCCTACCTACTCCAAGGATAAGAGAGGAAGGAATATTTCCATTCTCATTCTCCAGGTCTTGTTTCTGCTTCAGCAAAAACAGTACGGCAAGATCATCGACCGCATGGAGTCTCTGCGTACCTATACCCATCGCTACCTGCGCCGGGATGATACCTTCCGCAGCAATTGCTTCATTAAAATGCTGATGAAACTCCCCGCCGCCAATTTCCACAAAGTGGCCACAGCGCGCAAAGCCAAAAAATACTGGGATAAACTGAAGTCGGTAAGCATTGCCCACAACCAGAGCGCGGAACTGGAAGCCGTGCCGTATGAGCGGTTGTGGAAGTTCGTACTGGAGTCGCTGGATAATAAGATCTATTAGCCCGCCGCCGCCTGCGGCTGTGGCGGATGAAAGAAGTGGGAAGTGGGAAGTCGGAATGGGAAATTGCGTGCCTGGTAGCTTTGCTCTTCCGAATTCCGCCTTCGTACTTCCGACTTGGCGTTGCTGTGAGGGCAGGAATCGAACCTGCACGGGGCGGTTAGCCGCAGCGTTTAAGCTGCGTTTTTCCCGATCCCCCCACCCCCGAGACAAGAGGGCATGGCTGCCTGTTTCATCACCTCACAGTGTTTTGAGTATGTCAAGGTGTCGAGAGGTCAAGACGTCTCAACGTCTGGGCTGGCTTTGCAGCATCTTGGCCTTCTGACGTTTCGACGTTCTGACGTTTTGACGTCGGTAGCTGTGAGGGCAGGAGTCGAACCTGCACGGGGCGGTTAGCCGCAGCGGTAAAGCTGCGTTTTTC
>CAYVVK010000169.1:9363-10885 GCA_964454855.1 uncultured Phaeodactylibacter sp.
TCCCCCCACCCCCGAGACAAGAGGGCATGGCTGCCTGTTTCATCACCTCACAGTTTGGTATTTCAATTTTCATTCGCGATTACATTTAACCGCTGTTGTTGATACAAAGGTATGTTCGGGGGCTTTTTGATGCAAATTTTTTAAAGAAAAAAAATAATTTTTATAAATTGTTCAATTTATTAGACATATCGTTGATGAAATTTGAATTTGAATTTCGTGAGAAGGGAATATTTGAGGATTTTCGAAAAATGCCGGAATGTCGAGGCTGCAGAGATAAAAACCTTTTCGTTTTTTTGCATAATTTATAAAAAATTGTATTAAGGGGCGTATTCTTTTAATAGGAAAACCGGGTTGCTCCTCCGTCATTTTCCTTAAAAGCCACCCGAAATGCAACACCCCGTATTCCATGCCTGTCTTTAATATTGTACATTGCCTGTACAAGCGGCGGCCGCTGCTCCACCATTATCACCCGTCTATACCGCATTTTGAAAAAACATTTCTCCTGCCGGCAAGAGATTGGCCGGCCCGGATGGTAAAAAGCACTGACAAAACGAAAAAATATGAAGAACAACTACTTATCTCTGATACTTTTGGCTCTTCTGGCTATGGCAGCCTGTAGCCCGGGCGCCAGATATGAGCGGATCGCTGAGGAGGCCTGTGATTGCCTGCGCCCGCTGGCCACCGCCTACGAAGAAATGAATACCGCCCTGGACAACAACGATATGGACGCCCTGCAACGCTACAGCGATGATATAGAAGCCGCAAGCGAGGAAGTCGAGGCTTGTGCCGACAGAATGGAGGAAAAATACGGCCTCCTGGAAGGCGAACTGGGCAAGCACGTAAAGGCTGCCATGCAATCCACCTGCCCGGATATTATTGCCATCATCAATGAGGCGGAAAGTGAACTGGTGAAGTAGAGGCCAGTTGGCAGTTTGCCGTAGGCAGTGGGCAGTCTGTGCCCGCAACTGCAAACTGCCTCAGCCCGTCGCCACCGCCTGCATCAAGAAGGCGCAGATAAGCGCGCCGTAGGTGCCCAGGGCATAGCCCAGCACGGCCATCAGTACGCCCACCGGCGCCAGAGCCGGGCTGAATGCCGAGGCCACGATAGGGGCTGAGGCGGCGCCGCCTACATTGGCCTGGCTGCCCACCGCCACGAAGAAGAAGGGCGCCCGGATGATCTTTGCCGTCACCAGCAAAACGATGACGTGGATCAGCATCCATACAATGCCGATGGCGAACAGGCCGATGTTCTGCAGTACTTCGCCCAGGTTCATCTTCATGCCTATGGTGGCCACCAGGATGTAGATGAACACGCTTCCCCAGCGCGAGGCCCCTACGCCTTCCAGTTTGCGCAGGCCGGAGAAAGACAGGCCCAGGCCAAGAGTAGTGGCAATGACGATCAGCCAGAAGAAACCCGACATCAGGGAGTTTAGGCGGGCGGCGTCCAGCGCTTCCCGGAAGCCCTCCATGAAGGGGGTGACGACATCAGCCCCCCAGTGGGAGAGGGCCACCCCGCCAAAGG
>CAYVVK010000170.1:0-10852 GCA_964454855.1 uncultured Phaeodactylibacter sp.
TCGCCGGCAACATCCGTACCTTCGAGATCCGCTGCGCACATTTTCCAGACGACTCCTTTGCCCTGGACGCGATAGAAGTAGGCAAAGATCATCTGGGTTACATCTTCCGGGCCTACAGCGAGGCCAGCCCCTTCTCCGCCCTGGGCGAACTGCGGGGAAAAATGCGCCGCGCCCTGGCCACCCCACACATCACCAAGCGCGATGGACACTATGGCCTGCTGCACGACACCCTGCGGGGCAGGATAAGCTGCGACCTGGAGCAAGGGCTCCTGCTCGTCGTCGATGGCATTCCTCTAGACCTTTACGGCCTGGAGCGTATCCTGAGCACCCATGAGAGCTGGCAGTTTTGGCTGGAGATTGTTGATGCTTCGGAGGATATATGGGGTAGGGAAAAGTGACGCTTCCAGGTTTGAAGAAGGGATCATGCACTATTTCTAGAACATCTCCACCGACCCTTCCCGAAGGCCCTTAGCAAAGGGGTAACCCTTGCGTTTTGTGGCTTTCAGGTTGCGGCTGAGAATTCGGTAGATCAGTTTATCCTGCTCGCTGTTTTCAATAGCGTCGTTGTTGTAATCAATAGCATGTTTGATACAATCCTTGAATTCTTCCGGAGAATCGGATAAAATGGCCTTGCGAAAGAAAAAGCGGGCAAGGGTATCCGCAAAGCGGTCCGCATGCCAGTATTCCATTCTTCTGGCGCTGTATTCCAGCTTACGTGCCTTAGGTTCCAGTTTTAGGAACTCCTCAGGAGTGGCAAGCATTGTTTTGAAGAAAAGATAATTGTTGAGGGCATAATAATAGTTTCTCTGCCGGTATTCCTGTTTTTCTTTTTCTTCGATGTCCAGGCGGGAGTTTTCTAACCATTCTATTGCCTTATAGCTGTAATTAATGGCCTTTTCCAGGTGCTTCCTGTTTCGCTCCAGTACTTTGTTGTCGGGGCTGGATTCTTCAAACCTTATCTCCGGAAACTCAAAGTAATCGATGTTTCTATCCCATAATAAATAATAGAGAAAGGATAGGCCTACCCACACTTTATAATTGTCCTGGCCGTACTTGTTTTCCACACAGTGGATGATCTGCAGGCCCTGCTCCTCATTTTGGGAGCGCCCCTGAAAGATAGAGGCAGCGTGTAGGAGGGCGATTGGAGAACTGGGGTATTTATCTCCATTTTTCACATTGGGATCGTTCTCCCACTGTTTCCGTACAATAGTACAGGCATCGTCTATCAAATCGTACATCTTGAAAAGCCAGAGGATAGCCAGGCTTTTGGCCAGTTGGTTAAGCCTTAGGTTCTCTTCCTCTTTCGTCCGCCCCTTTTCAAAAAGGCCGGAGATCAGGTCGGTGATCACGTCCGCTTCTGCGATGTGGAGCTCCTGGTCATCTTTAATATTGACTGCCCTGAAAATACGGTCGCACAGTTCCTGTATCTCATCGCATAACTTATCGGGATAGGAGAAACGGGAACCAAATTCTTTATGGATATTGATGCGTTCTCCTTGTGAAGAGAACTTTGTCGTAATAAGATCCTTGAGGTTGTGAAACTGGTTCCAGGCCTTTTTGATCAGGCTGATCCTGCCGCTGTAATCGATAAAGGTTACTTTCAGCTTTTTCCGTTCCTGATCGATGTAATCGTTAATGTCCTTATTTATGACCTGCCGTTTGGGGTCGAGTAGTGTTTCTGCAACTACGCGCTTCAGCTCTTCATACCCTCCATCGTGCCACCACTGGTTGAAGAACTCCAGAAAGACCTTCTCCTCCGATCGTTTTTCAAGGCCAGCCCTGACTTTGCGGTTGATCCTTTCCTCAAAGGGAAGTTGAATCGATTCACCGTGAAAGGGGAAACGACTGTTTTCAGCGGATTGGATAAACTGGCCGAGGGCGGTAAAAAGATCTTGTATCAGGTCCTTAGATGAGGAAGGGCGGTCTTTGAGGGCTCGGAAAATGCCTTTAATGATGAAGAAATTGGCATCGCGCACAATTAAGAATTCCTGGCCTTTCGCAGTAAAGACGAATGGCCGCCGATCATCAAATTCCTCCTGGCTGAAAAACCGGACGGCATCCAGAATGTGTTCCTGGTCGGAAAAGAAAATAGGCAGATCTTCTTGCTCCTCATGGCCGTCATTGAACCGTTGGAGTTTGGCATCGAGCAGGCAAAGCGCTATGGCATCCATGTAATTATTGGAACTTTTCTGCCTTTTTTCATTCAGGTATTTCAGCAAAGGAGTAAACAGTTTGCTATCTCTCACTTCCCCCAGTCGGTAATCGGATTCTGCGGAAAATTGCAGGATGTTTTTATCTCTGACTAAGTATTTATACCTGTATTTCCAGAAGTTTTTCTCTTTCCCCAGATAAACGCCTTTAAACAGGTCAACGGAATTTGCCTTTAGCTTCGGAATATATGCTTTAAAAGCTTCTTCGTTTTCCAATACTTCCTTGAGCTCACCAAACTCCTGCCGAATAGTTGCCCAGAATTCGTCTTCCAGCTCTTGTTCAATATCAGAAAAATGGTCTTTGAAAAGGCGCTTGTCTACCTGTATCTTTTCTATAAACTCCTCGGTATGGGGAGGCAAAGTATATATTTTACCCAGCCAGTTGCGATATCCTAGTGCATAAACCAGCGTAGAGCTTCTGTTGTAATTGTTCCAGTTTATCTGTACACCATTGAACAGCCCGCTCATGCCCAGCAGCATGTCGATAACTCCTGCTGTATCAAAGTATATTTGGCAATCCAGCTCGGAGTCGGACTCTAATGACTGGAAGAAATAAATATCATCCGCTAATTGCTTCAGGTTATTAGATTTGAGAATATGAGAAGGCATAGGCACTAAATTTGCACCGGGATGTGATGAAATGCTGTTAGGATACATCATTCGTCTTTGCTCATGTTTTGGTCGATAATAGCGGTAAGTTCTTTTTCGTGCTTCTCTTTCTGTAGCTCTGAGGCTTCTTCTTCATTGACAACATACATGCATGGTTCCAACATTTTGGTAAGTGCCGGATGGTTGATGGCTTCCTCAAATAATTCCCTGATCCAGGTGGAACGAAGAAGGCGCCTCACTTCCTGTAAATTTGCACAGGCCAACCGCTCTTCCTCCTTCTCCTTGCCCGCGAAATAATTGAAAATAGCCTGCCGTAAATAGGGCGGGATGTAATTTTGAATTGTCGGAGGTAAACTGTACCCATCGGATTCTTCTTCAATATTCATATCGAGAGGCAATAATAAGCGAATGCCTTTGATGGGATTTTTTTCACGATAGATATAGATTAAAAAAACCACTAGATGTGGTTTTTCAATAATATCGATCTTTTCGCTCCAGGCTTCGGGGTTCAACTCATCGCTGGCCTCTTCCAGCTTGGCGATCAGAAGATACAATTCCACCTCTGTTATGGGATCCAGCCCGGGTTCTTTCAGAATGTAGTTCAGAAATCCCCGGTTTAGCCCGGCCCGGGTAAAGGCAATAAGTGACCGAAGGCGGCTCAGTGCAGTATCATCCTTTTCTTGCAGAAAAGAAAGGAAGCAATTTTCCAGAAAAGGGCTGAACTGATTGAGCCAGTCCCTGTGCTGATGGGCCAGAAACTGGAACGACAGGCTGGATAAGGGAATGTTGGCGAACCGGCTATTCAATGGTAAGCTTTTACCTCTTTTTATTGCGAGTGATCTTTCGAACATCCCTTGCCTGTCTTCCGCATGGCGAATAAAGAATGGTTTGATGGGAAGTAATTTTTCTTCATCATCCTTTAAAATGTCTCTTATTAATGCTTGTTTCTGAGTAACAGTGAACCGCTTGTCAACGATTTCCTGCAACGATTCGGATTCATTACGCTTAAAAACATTCAGATAAGAGGAATCCAATGTTTGCATATCTAGTGGTATTTTTTTGAAGCTTTAAATTGGGAGGCTTTAGGTTTTTTTTATATTTAATGTCGCCAAATGTGTAAAACAACAACGCAACACTGTACCTTTGGGAAATCACAGGTGCTGCACACAGGTTATAAAAACTGAAAAAGCAGGAACACCAGGGTTCGCCATCAGTTCTTTTGGCCTGTTGTTCAGATAAGGCGAAATTCATTTTCGCAGCACGAAATTCATTTTCGCGATTATTATTTATGTAAAGACAATCGCCCTGTTCACAAGGAAAGCACATCCTTAAAACTAAACAGTATGGAGGAATTCATCGAGCAATCATCCAGGCTGCTGCAGCATTTAGCTCAGGTACGTGAGGATGGTTCTCTACCCGATATTCCTTGGGAAAAAGCAGCCGTTTATTCCCTTGCCCGTAAAAGGGAGGAGGGCAAATTATACTGCGCTTATTGCCCCCCTCAGCAAGAAGGCCCTGCATCCTTTCATTTCAGGCCTTTTTCCGAAACCCCCTTCCAGCAGATCTTCGAAAACCGAAGTTCCCTGAAGGTAAAAAACCAACGTTTCGGCGAGGTACAGCCACTACCGGATCAGCATGTCGACGAGAACCTCCTTATTGTCCCTCTGGCGCTTCTTACTGGCCCGGTGGGTTTATTGGTCATCCCCTTACCCGATGAGGACCGGATGGTTAAAATATACAATGGGCAACTTTCTACTCTTGGCAATGAAGTGCTTGCCTGCCTTAAAGAAGAGCTTTCCCAGGTGTTTGCCGGGGAGCAGCTGCGTCATTTTTCCGAGGCTAGCCAATTGGTAAAAGCCTTTGTTGAGGCTGTGGCCAAGTGGATGTCTCCCTGTAAATACCGGATTGAAAAAGAAACCGGGCTTCGGGATACTCAGGACTGGGCTGCCTCGGTTCTCGGTGAATGTATTGATGAACCGCTGGAACTTAAGTTAATGGCTGGTGATAAATACTATAAAGCGGCATTCAGGCTACCTACCTTCCAGTATCCGGTAAATAAAGAACCGGATTATATCCATCAACTTGGTTATTTTAAGATACGTAAGCTAAGATTATGCAGAGAGCTGGAATGGGAATTTGCCCGTATCTATGATTATTGGCGAGTCTTGAGGTCGCCCCGTGCCATAGCATCCAGACGCATTACAGAAAAATTCATAGCTATCGCTGATGAAATTAAGAAAAAGCTCGAAAGTGAATTTCAGGCTCTTGAAGAGATCCCTCTTTCCGGATCGTTCGTCCCCGAAACTGCCCCCCCTTCCGACCCTCCATTCTGCTTCTATCGGGAAAACAGTGTCTGGGTAGTGCGGTTTAACGGTGAACCGGTTCGCTTCCACCCCCGCTCTGCACAGGGCATGGAAGCCATCCGCATTTTACTCAGCACTCCGGAAGAGTATTTTGCTCCCCTGGAACTGGATGAACTGCTGGAAGACGGAGGGTTCAATTACAAAAAAAAACCTAAGGAACAAGCCGATGAAGAGCTGGACAAGGTCAATGAACAGGTACTGATAGAGGACCTGAACAGTTACCGGCAAATGGAAGGGAAATTGAAGAATAGCCCACCGGATCAGCAAGCAGCCTATTGGCAGTACCGCATGGAAATTGTGCGGTCTCTGTTGACCCATGGCAAGAAAAAGGCATATATCCTGGAATGGAAACGGTGTAAAAATATGCTCGAAAAGCTGAGCATTTTTCTGGAAGATTCCAACTTCATTGACGCCACAAGTTCCGTCCTGACGCCCGCCCGGAAATCCGGTAATGAAAAACACCGTAAAGACTCCATTGTTAAAGGCATTAAAAATGCCATAGGAAGTATGGATAAGGAAGAAGATATCCGACAGTACCTGGAAGTGGTGATCGTGCTCAGGAACAGGGTCAATCACAAACCATTTATCTACCTTCCTGAATTGTATAAAGGGCTTCCTTACGAGGAAATAGAATGGAAAACGCTGGCCGGCGAATAAAGTGCGAAATTCCAATTCGCAGATCCTGCGAAAATAGCCGGGCCTTCAGCTGAATCATTCTTCGCCTTATGGTAATTGAACATAAATTCAATTGCCATGAAAGGTTGTTTCAATTCTTTTCTCGATTTTTTACTCGCACTTATCGTTATCTTCCTGCTGCTGGCTATACTGGATTCAGAAGCTGCCGAAGAGCCCGATACCAGCCCGGTGCCGGAACTGAAACGCTTACCCCCGCCACCGATTATTTCTCCGGCACAAACGGCTGAAGAACCCGCCTCCTGGGTCAGCAGTAAATTACAATGGCTGGAACCCTGCCATTCCAACTACCGGGAGCTTATGGCGGCCTGCGACTACCGAAAGTTGCGCAACAGCGTACTTCCCATCCTCCATCCTTCCAATGCCGGCCCTTTCAATCTCGGCAAGGCCTGTGACATTTTTGACCACCTCAGCCAATGGGAGTACCACCCGGACCCTATCGGCGAAGAATACTTTGCCAGAGCGAGTAATTCCTGGCGCCTGTTGAGCGGTGATTGTGACGACTATGCCATCTGCATGGCCGCCGGCGTAATTGCCATAGGAGGCCAGCCCCGGGTATTTTTCTCAGAAGGGCCGGAAGGAGCACATGCTTATACGGAGGTTTTCATGGGGAACCTGAGTAAAAAGGAAGTGGCCTACTATCTCGCCGGCCGCTATGGGCTTGAACACGGATCACGCATCCATTTTAAAACGGACAACGACGGTAATCTGTACCTGAACTTTGACTGGTCCGCCGGCCATCCGGGAGGGCCTTACTTTGAAGAAACCCATGGGCAGGTATTCTACCCCATCCAGAAGAAATGTACTGAATTACAATAACACTCAAATACTACTGCTATGAGAAATGCAATTTCGATCATTACCATACTCTTGTTATTCGGTTGTGGGAAAAGGCAGCCTATCCTCAATCCGGAAGAAGCCGGTTCGCCACCTCCTGCTGTGCTCTATGTTTTCATGAACGACATCACCGCTTCGGCGAAACACCTGGACCTGGAACGTGATGAACTCCTGGAATTACTGCGGTCGGACACCAGCCGCTCCTGCCTGCAGGTGGCGGCGCTACGGGTACAATCCGACAGCTGGAAACAAACCCCTTATATCAGCCGGAATATTTGTGCCGGATTAGAGCCCGTCAACGGGGACATCTATGAACGAGCTGCTGCTGAAGCCCGCAACGCGGAGCGCCTCGCCAGCTTCTACAAGCAGGTGGAAGAAGCGGTGGATAAGCTGAGTGCTTACCTGCTCAGGGAAAGGAACCAACAGCAAACGGATATCAACGGAGCAGTCAGGCTGGCTCAGCAACTGATACAGCAACCTAACTTTAAAGATTGGCAGGTGCGTTTGGTGATCATCAGCGACCTGAAACAGGACCTGGCCAACAGAGAGAAGCTACAACCTTTTTCATTCGCAGATAAGGTTGAGATATTCGTCATCGGCAAAGCAGCAAATGCAGACGTAATACAACTCTTTCCTTCCAATTCGCCCGTCCTGTTGCCGGCTTTTCGTGCTCAATTTTTACAATAAAAAAACTTAAATCTGATGAAAGTCAATATCGCAAGCATCAATCATTATTTCCAACAGGCAGACGCCACTGCCACCCGCTTTGTGAGCCAGTTCGGCAACCTGCCCCGCTTGCAGGATGCGCTGCTCAACCACCGGGAAAAATACCTGCCTGTTTTCAGCCGCAGAGCCTGGGCAAATATTCCTTTGCTGATGGCTATTCCGGCGCACCTGGCCGTTGGGCTGATCGAAGGCCTGATCCTGGCGCCTCTTTTTAAATCCCTTTTTCGGGGCTTAATAATTGATGAAACCCTGCTAATGGTGGCCAGCTACCTGCCGGTACTCATCTTTTGGGGAATAACGCTGGCAATCGGATACTGCGCCCATCATATCGGCTTGAAAAAGCACCAGTTGGAGCCGGGGCGTTATGCTTACGATTTCTGGAGCATCACAGCCACTCCCATACTGACGGTCGGTTATCTGTATATCCTCCACCAATTGATGCAAGCCGGGCAATCCCGTGCTCCCGGGCAGGAAAACCTGATTGCGCTGATCCTATGGATCGGAGTGGCAGAATTGATTCTCGGGCTTTTTGCAGCTAAAGGCTGGGAGGTGGCTTATGCCTACTCCAAATTGAACTTGCTGCAGTGGCGGCTGAAAAGGAGCCTCTGGCGACAGGACTGGCTGGCACACCGCTGTGCTCAGTACTACCACTTCTATCAGCAGTCGCTCCAGCAGTACAACCAGTATAACCGTTTTCACCTGGAAGAGAGGATCAATCACCGGATTGGGCAGACACTGGATTTTAAACGGGAAAAAACGACGTATTAATGGCGTGCCGGCAGGCTCTCGTTTGCGCACCATCAGGAAGCAACTTCATGTGTTGCTTCCCGATATTTTAAAGCCTCAATAGAGAAAGTGGGCTTTTTTCTCAGGCTCTTCGCCGCCTGCCGGCCAACAATGACGAATGTCATTGCAGATATCTTTGCATTTATCGTATGTTCAAAAATTGAAGATGAATTCAACATTGCAACGGGCGTGAATTTGAGTGGCGAAGGAACAATGAACACCTCAAACTACAAAGCAATCACCCACCCACAGGCATAGTACGCCTGGGAATTGCATATACACTGGCCTCGCCAGACAGAAAAAAATAAGTATAACCGTCACGACGGCATTCACCTGTGTCTTCGAAGGAGAATTTTTTGTGAAAACCACAGCCGTGGAGGATGCGGCATGCCCGGCCTCCTCGAGCCATAAAAACCCTGTACCCATGAAAAAAAACCTGCCTTTGGTTTTTGCCGCCTTGCTGATGCTGCTGTTCACCTACGCCCTCCGGCAATTCGACAAGAACTACCATCCTGAAAAGTATATCTTCGAGTATGAGACCCTGGTGCCTTCCGGGGGAGTCGATTGCGACCCGGACCTGCTCGCCACCATTCTGACCTGGGGAGACAATATGGGGGAAAAGAACAGGAGCCGTATTTACATCTCAGACAAAATTGTTGAGGAACACGGCCCCAACGTGTTGGAATACGTCGGCCAGGAATATTCCATACTGCACGATAGCCGGGCGGACAAGCTACAGGACATACTGTATGAAATGACGCCCTACCTGGCAGATCCAACTGCAGACTACCGCATCTACCTGCTGAACACCCGGATGGTGAATGCTTTTACCGCCATCGGCAATAACGTTTTTTTTACCACCGGCCTATACGAGCTGGCAGAGAACGATGACGAGCGGGCCATGGTGATCGGGCACGAGCTGGGCCATCAGGACAATGGGCATGTCTATGAAGTGTGGCAGAGGATAGAAAGGTGGAGAAGGTGGTTGACGATAACCATATTCGGTAAAAAAATCGACTTGTCGAAGTATGCCGAATTCATAGGTGTGATCGAGGATATCCTCTCTACCCCCCTTCGGCCAGCCCGATGAAAAGGAAGCCGACCTCGCCGGCGCCTATCTGACGTACAAGGCCGGTTACGACCCGGAAATCGGAGTCGGCATCTTCCACAAATTTAAAGCCCTGCAGGAGGAATCCTCTCCGAGGCTGTTCCTCCGGCTGCTGAGTTCTCACCCACTCAACGAAGAGCGCATCACCTGCCTGGACAACTACATCGCCGCGGCTAAGCTCAGGGCGGAAAGGGAAAAGCCCAGGCTGGATACCCGGGAAAAGCTGGCCGCCATTATGGAAGCCAATGGCCTGGCTGTTCTGGCCATTGCAATGCCCGTATTGCTCATCATGCTGCCCATAGCCTGGGGCCTGATAAAAGCCCTTCGCCTGGAGGGCCCTTCGTTTTTATCGTTTAGTGCCCTGGCCCTGTCGTTGGCCATGATCGGCGCCTCTTCCTATTCCCTGTACCGCTATTCAGGGGAATACCTTCCCCTGGCCTCGGCGGAAAGCAAGCATCCCGGCCTGGTAGGGGTGAGGCAGGCGGCGGCCGCCTACACCCAGGGCGGCTCGCTGAACGTGCGTGCTGAGCCATCCCTTGAAGGAGAAGTGCTTTTTCAATTGGCGAACGGCACCCGGGTAGACTGCCAGGAATGCTGCTGCAAAGATGTGGTCAACGGGAAAAACGGCAAATGGTGCAAAGTCAAAACCGCCGACGGCCAAACCGGATGGTGCTGGGGCTGGAACCTGCAACTGCTGGAATAGGCAGCCGCAAATGGATGGACTTTATTTTATCAATAAACTATTCAGAACATGAAATCAAGAACTTTTTCCGGGTTTTTCGTCCTGCTTTTTGTGCTGGGGCTGGCGCTGTTCTTTACCAACCCGGATCAGGGGGCGCATCGTAGTAGTATAAAGAATGAGTTTAAAAAGGAAATGTCTATTCCCGGCATCATCAAAGCGGAGATAATATGCAGAGCCTCCACGTACAACGACTTCTTCCTCTTTTCCACTACAAATTATCGAGGAGAGGCCGTCAGCTACGGAGCGTTCGGTAAGGTATTGGTGAATACAGATGTGACCCTAATCGGTGAGCGGCCCTAAATACCTTTTGCAGGGTGGCGGATGGGCAGAACCTATTGAATCTGACCTGCAACTATTCCCCGGGGCGGCCTAAACCTCTGTGGACAGTGCCCCCACTCGCAAATCCTTTTCATCCCTGTCTGCCGAAGTCAGCTAATCTTTATACACAATTTTGGCGTAAAGGGCTGATTGAAAGCCAAGCTGTTGGATGGGACTATTAAACGCTATGTCTTTCTTATTCCAACCGCTGAGTTCGCAGAGAAACGCAAAGTAACAGAGTATTCGCTCGACAGCGAATACTCTGTGTCCCTCTGCCCAGGCTGCCGCGGGAAAAGCAAAACGCCTACCGCTCCGAAGGCGCCGCTGCCAGAGCTTCCGCATCCAAGCCACCCTGCACCTTAAAATCCTCCCCATCCCGGATGGCGATGGCCAGGCTGCCGGGCCGGAAGTATTCGTATTCATCATCCTCATCCAGCCCTTCTTCCAGCAGGGTGAAGAG
>CAYVVK010000171.1:0-10850 GCA_964454855.1 uncultured Phaeodactylibacter sp.
ATTAGCAATCCACCTAAACCTTGACCAAACGTCTTAGACACCTCATTATCCTACTGGCCATTCCAGGGCTTTCCATTGGCCAGGAACTTCGGTTCCAGCAATTCACGATGGAAGACGGGCTGTCCAATGCCGGCACTTATTGGTTGGAAAGCATCATACAAGACCGGGAGGGATTCTTATGGTTTACCACTTTCAACGGGCTGAACCGCTTCGACGGGAAAAATTTCAAAAAATATCAGTACAGCCAAAACGCCCCGAATGGTTTGGGGGATAATTTGACAACCGCCATCTGTGAGGCGGAGGACGGCAGGATTTGGGTCGGGACGAGTTCGGGCGTTTACATTTTCGACCCGGAAACAGAGATGTTTGAACTGCGCAGGCATGACCCCGCCAACCCCCGAAGCATCTGCGGCAACGACATCAATTTCATCCAAATGGACCGGGAGGGGAATATGTGGATAGGCACGGCCCTAGATGGAGTGTGCCGATGGTCGAAAGCGACAGGTGATTTCGACAATTTCGGAGGGTATTTCAGGGACGGGCTGGTCTTTTTTCAGCAAAGAAACGCGACGATCTGGGTGGGGAATACCGGCGGCCTGCACCAAAAAGTACCCGGGAAAGACGAGTTCCGCCGGGTCGAAATGCCGCCTGAGTTTTTGAAAAAAAATATCCGCCATGTTTCTGATATAGTTGAATTGCCGGACGGCAGCCTGATGATTAGCTCCAATTACCAGGGGCTGTGGACATACGACCCGCATTCGCTGGGCTTCAAAGACCTGACCGCTTCGTTTCAGTCGGAACTGTCGAAATCGCCCACCTGCCTGTTGGCGGATAAATCAGGAAAGATCTGGATGGGCGCCATCGGTGAGGTGCATCAGTACGACCCCAGCACTGGCCGGTTCCAGGTGCACCGGCACGACAGGGAGGACCCTGCCAGCGTTCCGATGTTCACCGTCGCCTACGGCTACCAGGATGCGGCGGGAAGTCTATGGTTTATCACGCCCGGCGGGGGCGTCATCGTATCGCATTCGCCCAGCCATCCGTTTGAAATAGTGGGGGACATCGATGCCGGGGAGATTATCCGTTTGGACGAAAACCGGCTGCTGATCAATGGTTGGGGTAATTTGGGGCAATTCGATGTGCGGGAGAATAAGTTGGTGCCTTCGGAAATACCCGGCAGTTTGTTCGCTGCTCCCGCCCTTAGCATCGCCCTGTCGGGCAAAAATGAACTGTGGGTACAGCAGCCCGATGTCTTCCATGTGGAGGTTTTCAGTTTTGAAACGGGGAAGACTAAACTCGTCTCAGGCAGGGTTCCCTGGCTAAAGGCCGGCCCCGACGGCCGGATATGGTCGGGCTTCAAATACTTTGACGAAGCGCAAAATGAGTGGGTTAATATTTACCCGAAAATCCCCGGCCTTCCCGATTCCTCCAAAGTTGGTGGCGCCATTGTGGACATTCATTTTGGAGAAGATGGCGTCGTCTGGTTAGCCACCAACCTGGGCGTTTTTCAGTACGATTTGAGAACACGGCAAGGCAGAAAATACGACTTGCACCCGGGCGATAGCCGTTCAGCCAATGTGGTCATCCGGATTTACCCCGGTGAAGAGGGACGGTTTTACCTCTCTACCTCCAATGGCATGAGCATGTACGACCCGGCTGCCGATGGCTTCGTCAGTTACAACGAAAGCAACGGACTGCTGCACAACCAGCCCACCGGGGTAGTGGAAGACGGGCATGGCAACCCCTGGATAAGTTCGCCGAAAGGCTTGCACCGGCTCAACAGGGCCACCGGGGCCTTTACTAATTACGACATCAACGACGGCCTACCGGATATCCATTTTAATTATCAGCGGCCTTACCGGGACGATACCGGCCATTTGTATTTTTCCGTAGCTGGAAAACTAGTCCGCTTCCACCCGGACAGCCTGAAACCTAAAGCATACGTTGCGTCGGCGCACCTGCTCGATTTTTACCTGAATCATGAAAAAGTGCAGCCCGGCGGTCCGGATGCTTTGTTGGAAAAACAACTTCGTTTCAGCCCAAAGATCCAACTGCGCCACGACCAGGCGGATTTCGGTTTCAGCTTCGTCATGCCGGTCTTTTACAAAGCCGGCGAGGTACAATACTTCTACCAGTTAACGCCTTACGATGCAGACTGGAAAAGTGCAGGGACGAGCAATGAGATTCATTACACGAACATGGACCCCGGCCAATACACCTTCCGGGTAAAAGCCAAAACGGCGGATGGATTCTGGAGCCCGAACGAGGCAAGTACCGATATTCACATCTCTCCTCCATTTTACCTTACCTGGTGGGCGTATCTTTTTTACGTCCTTGCTGCCGCAGGTTTGCTTTTCGGTATCCGCCGCTTTGAACTTCGACGCCAATCCGTGAAGGCCGAGGCATTACGACTGCAGGAACTCGACGCCCTGAAATCCCGCCTGTACACCAATATCACCCATGAGTTCCGCACGCCGCTTACCGTCATCATGGGGATGAGTAGCCCCTCCCCGGCCCTCCCAAAAGGGGAGGGAGATGCCTCGTCTCCTCACCCTTTGGGGGAGGTTGGGAGGGGGCTTATTTACCGCAACGCCAAAAACCTGCTCCGCCTCATCAACCAATTGCTCGACCTGTCCAAGATCGATTCCGGCACGATGAAGATGGACCTGGTGCAAAGCGACATCATCAATTATCTGCAATACCTGACCGAGTCGTTTCATTCCATGGCCTATGAGAAAAAGGTGCGACTGGCCTTTTATTCTGAAGTCCCGGAATTAGTCATGGATTTTGATGAAGTGAAAATGCAGCACATCATTTACAACCTCTTGTCCAATGCGATCAAGTTCACCGAAGAGGGGGGCAAGGTCGTACTGCACGCCAATCTGGGGGAACGCAATCCCGAAGTAAATTCGGGTCCGATTTTAAGATTGAAAGTCCAGGACACGGGCATCGGAATACCTGAAGAGCAAAAGGCACATATTTTCAACCGCTTTTATCAGGCCGACAGTCCCCATACCCGGAAAGGGGAAGGCACCGGCATCGGCCTGGCGCTCACCAAAGAACTGGTAGAATTGATGGGCGGCAGTATCTCTGTGGAAAGTGAGGTGGGAAAAGGAACCACCTTCACCCTGTTGTTTCCCGTCAGGTTGACAGCAGATCTGCCTAACTCCCGGGACGAGTTTCCCTCCTCCCGAAGCCTTGCACCGGAGCTTGTACCTGATATGCCTGCCCATGTCCCTGCACTCCCTGAAAGCAGGGAAGCGGTGGGATTGGTTGGAGAAAAACCACTCCTGTTAGTCATAGAAGACAATACCGATGTGACCACTTACATCATCGGCCTGCTGAAAGAGGATTACGAAGTCCTGATTGCACCGAACGGCCAGGCCGGCATCGAAACGGCATTCGAGACCATACCGGACATCATCATCAGTGACGTGATGATGCCGGAAAAGGACGGTTACGAGGTGTGTGAAACCCTGAAAAACGACGAGCGCACCAGCCATATCCCCATCATTTTGCTGACGGCTAAAGCGGAAGCATCCGACCGCATCACGGGCCTCCGCAAAGGCGCCGATGCGTACCTGATGAAACCGTTCAGCAAGGAGGAGCTCTTTGTCCGCCTGGAAAAATTGCTGGAACTGAGGCGGGCCTTGCAAAAACGGTATGCAGTTACCAGTGAGGGCGTACCTTCAGGTCCGGAAGCCGCCGAACCCACCCTCGAAGAACTGTTCCTCCAAAAACTCCACCAGGCCGTCCTCGAAAACCTGGACGATCCCAACCTCAATGCCCAACAACTCAGCCGTGCCGTCCATCTCAGCACCTCGCAGCTCTACCGGAAATTTTCTGCCCTGACCGGGGAGCCTCCCAACGCTTTCATTCGAAAAATACGCCTCCACCGGGCGATGGAACTACTCAAAACCACCGGCCTGACCATCTCCGAAATCGCTTACGATGTCGGCTTCAACGACCCGAACTACTTTTCGAGGGCTTTCAGCAAGGAATTCGGGAAAACGCCGAGCGAATATCGCAAGTAGCTGATTATCTATTTATTACGTTTGTTATTTTTTGTCAGTTTGCAAAAACTGTCCTATCCTTTTTTTGCCTTTTGCGAATCCTGTCCAGTTTTTTGGGAAATGGGTGCGGTGTGGGTGGGGCCCCCTGCCCATACATTTGAGCCACACAAACTTCTCCTGAAAAGCCAAAGGAAAATATTTTTATCAAACCCATCTATCATGAAAACATTAACTCAAATCCGTCTCACCTTACCACTCACGTCTAAAATCGTGGTAAGCCTAATGGCTGTTTTCCTTTTATTGTGCATACAAAGCTGTACGCCTACGCTCCTGCTCAACAGGTCGAGTGGCCCGGTTGAGCTAAACAAAGATGTGGATCTGCGGGCCCAAACCATGGGATTTAAAGCAAGTGAAGGGTCAGTGGAAATCCTATGGTATGTCAACGGCAATCAAGTAGCCACCGGGGAAAACTATCTTTTTTCCACCACTGAACCAGGCCAATACGTGATCAGGGCTGAAGCAGCACAGAGGGGCAATAAGGCTCAGGCACAAATCGCGCTGGATGCAGGCTCCGTCACCTCACCTCTACCGCCGCCGTCACCAGCAAAGTTTACTTTAGCTCAACAAGCAATGCTGAATAAATGTATGGGTAAAGGTTATAGGGCAGAGCAAGATTATGCTGATTTAAGTGATGTGACGTTGGCATTATTTGATCAAAGTCAGTTAGAAAAATATACAAACCTTCAATTGACTGGAAAATTTGAAGAAGGTATAATCGAGGGAAACACTGTAGAAGAATATAGCGACAAATTATCAGTAGGTGTTTCCGTGGGGGGCGGTGTAGGCCTTTTTTCAGCAAGCGTCAGCACCAGTTTTAACTCCGAGGGTTACCAGAGTTCTGAAAACTCCTTTTATACAATGAAGAAAATCTATCATTATTATCGGCTTGATGTGGATACTCAAAATGCTCCTTTACGCCCCAGTGTGAAAAATGATCTTGATCATATGGCACCGGATCAGTTGTTTGATAAATACGGTACCCACTTTATCCAGTCGGCCTTTATTGGGGCCAGGATAGCCTTCAATACCTATATTGATAAGTCAAAATTTTCAAATTCAACGAATTTTTCAGCAGATGTCAAAGCTTCTTATGGAGCTGTATCAGGAGACGGTTCTGTTGAAACAAAGAATAGCTCAAGCATCAGTACATTTAACAGTAATTCTATATTGCAGGTCTTTGGTGGCGATCCCATATTGGCAGAAAAAGTTGCAAAGGGAGGAGGAGATCAGCAAGAATTTGCCGAATGGTATGCAAGCACTAAATCAGATGATGGGCATACTTTGGCTGACTTTGGTTACCAGGGATTACAGCCAATCTATTCATTAGCCAGTACTCAAGCAAGGAAAGATATATTGAAAGCAGAGATGGAGAAGTATCTTATAGCAAAAGGTACACCTCTTCCCCAACCTAAAGTCATTGTGAAAAAGAATAGTACGTTCATACTTCAATCAAAGGATAGCCGATATGTTACTCGCCCCGTGTTGAAATTACTGCCTTGGCCTGCTTCAAGTTTTTATTATCCTTTGGTCTTGAATGATCGAAATACGGCTGGCCTTTTTACATTTATCCCAACTTCATCAGCAGCATTAAAAGATGGTGATAATGTAACGATCAGATTCACGGATAACGAGTTAAGGAATAATGAAGGCCAACCAGAACCCAATGCGGATTTCTTAAAAAAGAGATTTTTGAAAATAGGAGGAATCGCTCCAATGGCTCATTATTGGGACCAAAATAGTGAGGCTAATTGGATAGTCAGGAAGGTGGACAGAAATACCGGCACTTCCATATTCGATGGAGAAGAGGTTTATATTCAGCATGATGTTACTAAGAAGTATTTGACTATTTATAACTCTGGGGGGACCGCTCTTTGGGTACAAGAATCACAAAAAATAAATGGAGGCTCAAGGGATGATGCATTTGTTTGGCAGATTCGTTTGGCCAGCAAAAATTAACTTTTTACCGCGGGACTGTTCAGATTTCTGTGTCATCCCCTTTGCAAAGCACTGATGTTCAGGGAACTTGAGAATTGAAAACATTTATCCGACCGCCTGAAGGGTGGGCGGAGAGAACGGTGAACACTCCCTAACCGCCCACATTTCCTGCTATCGTGAAGTCGTGACTTGAAGTCGAGCCCTCACTCCGACAGCTTCGCAATGGAACAAGTCGAGACCGTTTTTGACAACATCAAAAAACAAACAAACACCATGAAATCATTACCACCCAAACCTATCCACCTACCTCGCCGCCGCATCCTCCAGCTCGGCCTCGGCGCCACGGCAGGCATCCTCACCACCACCATCGGCTGCACCAATGCCAATAGCGAAACCGCCCAAGCCGGCGCTGACCCTTCCAACTGCGAAGTCACCCCCGACCAGACGCTCGGCCCGTTTTACCCCCACGTGAAAAACGGCGACGGCGACGTGGACCTGACCACGATCCAGGGCAAGGAGGGCCGGGCCGAAGGCCAGATCATCCTCGTGCGGGGGCGGATTACCGATGAAAACTGCCGGCCCATCGAAAACGCCCTCGTCGAAATCTGGCAAGCCAACCACCACGGCCGCTACTCGCACGAGGGCGATGCCGCCAATCCCCTCCCACTCGACCCCAACTTCGAGGGCTGGGGTGAAATGACCACTGCTGCCGACGGCAACTACGGGTTCAAAACCATCAAACCCGCCCCATACTTCTTCGGCGACCCGGAGAAGCCGGAGAATTGGCGCACCCCGCACATCCACTTCAAGGTGAGCCGCCGGGGCTATCACGAAATCGTCACCCAGATGTATTTCGCAGGGGAGAATCTAAACGCAACGGACATCGTCATCGCCGATTTGCCGGAGAATGAGCGGGGCCAGTTTATCCTCAGTCCTGCGAAGGACGAAAGCGGTGTTCCCCTCTTCACTTTTAACCTCACCCTGCAAAAAGTAGCCACGGCGGAGGAGCGCCAGGCCGCCCTGGATGCCTGCGCCGGGAAGTACGCCATGCACCTGCATTACGGCACACCCGATGCCCCCGTGGTTGTCCGCCGGGTCGGCCAGCAGTTGATGCTCGACCTGGAGGGCTACGCCACGGTGGAACTGAAACCGCTTGGCAAGGACGAGTTCATGGCCATTTCCATTGACCGCCGCTTCGTGTTCAACCGCAACGGCGACGGCTCGGTGAACAGCGTGACGCTGCACAGTACCTCGAAGGCCGAGCCGATGGCGCCGGTGGTGGCGGCGAAGGTGGGGTAAGGCAGGCTTGGATTTAAGTCAGGCGGCAACTTTATGTTTCCGCCCAACTTGGCCCGTTACCTCCAATATCCGAATAAAAAAACAGCCATGACCGTCTATTACAGAAGAATTACAATATTCCTGACGGTAGTTTTCCTGCTTGCCAGTCCTTCACTTTTCTCTCAGGCACAAATTTCCGGCGCCATCTATTCCGCAGAGGGAAAGCCCCTGCCGTTTGCCAATGTTTTGCTCCTTACCGCCGTGGACAGCGCACTGGTGAGAGGTGGAATTTCAGGGGATGACGGCAGTTTTGTGTTCCCTAAAATTGCGGCCAATGAATATCGGTTGCTGTTGACCATGGTCGGCTTTTCTGATCAATATTCCGCCCCTATCCATTTGGCCACCGGCCAGCAATTGGCGCCCGATCCATTTGTACTTCGGGAAAATGTAGAAACACTCGACGCCGTACAGGTGGTGGCCAAAAAGCCACTCTTCGAGCAAAAGATAGACCGCATGGTGGTGAACGTAGCCAACAGCGTCACCTCCGCCGGGTCGAATGCACTGGAAGTGCTGGAGCGCTCGCCGGGCGTTGTGGTGGACCGCATGAACGGCGCTATTTCCATGGCCGGGAAGAACGGCGTGAGCGTGATGATCAACGGCAAACTCACCCGGATGTCGAGCGATGCCGTGATACAGCTGCTGGAGGGCATGAATGCGGACAACATCGAGTCCATCGAACTGATCACCACCCCGCCCTCCAATTTCGATGCGGAGGGTAACGCCGGGTTTATCAACGTCGTGCTGAAGCGACCGTGACCCCACCCTGGCCCAAAACCACAATCTACGCTTGGGAGCCGATTTCCAAATAAGCAAAAAAACCGTGCGGGGCGCTTTAGCCACCTGGTCGCAGCGGGAATGGACGATGGATGCTTTCAACGACATCACCATTTCGGAATCGGGCAACCCCGTTAGTGTTCAGGGTCGGGAAGATGGACTACACGAACAGCATCGGCGACAACATGGTGTTGGAGGCGGGCCTGAAGGGGGCGTTTTCCACATTTGACAACAACATCAGCCTCGAAACTTTTGGGCCGCAAGGCTGGGAAACCGACCCCGACTTCACCGCCGAGTACGCCTTGAAGGAGGACATCTTCGCCGCTTACTCCACCCTCTCTTTAAAGTTGGATAAACAGACCGGCCTGAAATTCGGGTTGCGCTACGAGCATACGGCTTCCAACCTCGGCACGGTGGAAGAGCCCGACATCATAGATCGTTCTTATGGTAATTTTTTTTCCAGCGTGTATCTTTCACGGGCCATCGACAACGACAACAAGCTGCAGTTTTCATACAGCCGCCACATCAACCGGCCCGATTTCACACAGTTGGCCCCGTGGATCATTTTTATGGATCCGAACACCTTTACGACCAGCAACGTGGCCCTGCAGCCCTCCATAACGGATGCGGTAAAAGCGGATTACCGATATAAAACAGTGCTATTCTCGTTGCAGTACAGCTTTGAAGACGAAGCCATTTCGAGGTTTCAACCCTTTGTTGACCCGGTCACTAACAAGCAGGTAAACCAGCCCAGTACGGCTCACCTATTCCCGCAATTTTGGCAACAGCAAAGTAAAGGGAAGTAGAAGAAGAGAGACCGGTTCGGCGGAGGAGCAGCAGCGGGTAAATTAAAGGCCAAATCACCGTGAGTTTATCCAAAAAAAACAGGGCCCTTGCACCGGAAGATATTCTGGAACGGCCCTCGTAGCCCGGCTTTCCGAAGCCGGGCATTTATCATTCACCTTTTAAGAGTCCGAGCAACCCCATATTGCCCGGGCGCACCGCAAGCCCGGCCTTTGTCGTAAAAGGCAAAACATGAAAAACAAGAGCCGCGCCAAAGAGATGGCGCAAGTGCTGGAAGCGCAAGCAGCTTCTGGGCTATTTAGCTTCGCTGAGCCCCTCGGGGTTCAGTTGCCGACGGCCATAGCCTTTGGGACGAACCGTTGAACTGTAAAATCCCGTGCAAGAGTTGGCCGGCATCCTTGTAGAGGAAGCCTCTATCCCAGCCCGGGCTTTTCTCGAGCCTAATTTACAGTATTCTGGCTAAATTTGTGGACAGCTGCTGCATTGATTCTAACATTATGCCCCTCTTCAGTGCTTGTTTATATGAAGACCAATCTTTTTGCTATCAAACCCGGCCTCCAAACAAGCATTCAAAAATATCTTTTCCCGCTGGATAATAATTTTTAGAAAGACTCGAAAATATACACAACCTGTCATAGCTTTAGCGTCGAGCGAGGGCTGAGTGAGCCGTATTACAAGGCTTATTTGAACCCGTACTACCATACCGTCCTATGCCCCACCGCCGCCAAAACCGCACTCACCTTAACCAGGTCCAGCGCCACCGGTTCCGCCTCTCCACTGGCGATTTTCCGGATCTCCTCCAGGTCGTCGGTCAACTGGCCCAAGGTGAACCGCTCGGGGTCCTGGTAAGGGTCGTACTTCTCCTCCCCGTTTATGGACCAGTAGTAGTCGATGGAACCTACATCTACCACCTCTCCTTCCTGGCGCCGCAGCTTTTCCAGGATCTGCGACAGGGCCTTTTCCAGTTCGTTGATGTTGATTTGCAGGGGCATTTCAGTTGATGATTTTGACGATATTGTTGTAAAAGGTTTGGATCTCTTTCTCTAAATGCGCGATCCGGGACTGAATGATCTTTTGTTTGATCTGTTCATTAGGCGCATTTTTCAGTAGCCCCAAGTTATCATATTTCAGAGGGTCTTGTTTGTATTTCTCCAGCTTGTCAATATGCTCGACCATTCTATTGTAGTTCGATTTGGCGGCTTTGTACCGCTCTTTCGGCAACCGGCTCTTTGCCTGTTCGATCTCTTCCTTAAGGCTGGGCTTGTGCCTGCCGCCGCCTTTGGAGGAAGTCTCGGTATTTTCTTCTTTTACCTGTTCCACAATTTGCTCGACGGTTTCCAACGCAGTCACCGAGAATACTACGTTTGTGGACAGCTCTTCCAGCATGGATTTGGTGAGCCAGAAAGCGAGGAGGAGCGAGAACAGGAGTAATAGGGGCTTCCAGAAGGGACTTTTATGGCTTAGGGTTGCATCCATAGGTGTCGAGATTTAGAAGATATTAAAAATAGACTGTATAAACTTTCTGATTTCAAACTCTGACCTAACGATTCTTTGCAGCACTGTTTTGAGACTTAACAAATTAACTTTTTAATGATTCTATTGATAATCCACCTTTCCAATACTGTTCAAATTTTTCTTGATACTTCTTAACTTCATGATGATTTTTAATTATTATCGTTCCTGTCGGATCACCTAATACTCCATATACTTGAGTAACGATTGTATCATCCCATTTTGCTCCTGGATCCAAATCCTCTTCATCTAACCATGGTTTCAAACCGTGTTCTTTTAATAGAGAGTATAACCTTCTTACAAAGGGTTTATCTTCAGAAGCATAAGCTAAAAATACTGTTGTAGACCAATTCATTTAATTAGAGTGCGTGACAAAAAAGCGGGGATGGGTAAAAACGGGAGGTTGAGCCAATA
>CAYVVK010000172.1:0-6390 GCA_964454855.1 uncultured Phaeodactylibacter sp.
GTAGGGGCCGGCGTAATCGATCACCTTGCCCTCGTATTCCACTTTAGTATGGCCGGTTACTTCCAGGGCGATGTACTCCAGCAATTGCTCCACCATTTCCATCATCCAGTTGTAGTCTTTATAAGCTACGTAGATCTCCATAGAGGTGAACTCCGGGTTGTGAGTGCGGTCCATACCTTCATTGCGAAACATCTTGCCGATCTCGTACACCCCTTCGAACCCTCCGACGATCAGCCGCTTGAGGTAAAGCTCGTTGGCAATGCGCATGTAGAGCGGCATATCGAGCGTCTTGTGGTGGGTGCGGAACGGGCGGGCAGCTGCGCCTCCGTGAATGGGCTGCAACACGGGAGTCTCCACCTCCAGCCAGCCGCGGCCGTCAAAGAAGCGGCGCATGGCGCTGATCAGCTTGCTACGCTTCAGGAAGATCTCGCGCACGTGGGGGTTGACGATCAGGTCGACATAGCGCTGCCGGTAGCGCTGCTCCGGGTCGGTAAAAGCATCGTACACATTGCCTTCCTCGTCGCGCTTGACAATGGGCAGAGGCCGCAGGGCCTTGCCCAGTACGGTAAGTTCTTTGACATGAACGGTGATCTCTCCCATGCGGGTGCGGAAAACGAAGCCCTTCACGCCGATGAAATCACCGATATCGAGCAACTTTTTGAATACCGTATTGTAGAGGGTTTTATCTTCTCCCGGGCAGATGTCATCGCGGGAAACGTAGATCTGAATGCGGCCCGTGCTGTCCTGTAGCTCAGCAAAAGAGGCTTTGCCCATGACCCGGGCGCTCATCAGGCGGCCCGCCAGGCTGACTTTCTGGAAATTGGGGGTTTCCCCCTCATCGTTAAATTCTTCTTTGATCTCCTTGGCATAAGCCGTTATATCGAATTGCTCTGGGGGGAAGGGGTCAATGCCGAGTTCCCGGATCTTCGCCAGGTTCTCCCGGCGTACTTGTTCCTGTTCGCTGAGTTGCATGTCTGTATTTATGTTTTTCTTGTTGGCTTGCTCTGCTGTTAAGATCTGCAAAAATAGGCTTTTTACCGCAGGGGCTGAAACCCTGGTACGGGATTTTAAACCTTATTGAGCGTTCAGGAGTTCACTATTGCAGCGATAAACCAAAGGAAGTAATGCTCAGGATCGCGTATTCGCCCGTTTACAAATACGAACTGCCGGAAAAGCACCGCTTTCCCATGGCCAAATACGAGTTGCTGCCGGAACAGCTGCTGTATGAGGGCACGGCCGGCCAAGACAATTTTTTCCATCCCGAACCCCTGTCCGAAGAAACCATTCTGCTGACACATGATGAGGCCTACTGGGAAAAGCTTAAAACCCAGCAGCTGTCCCGCAAGGAGATCCGCGCCATCGGCTTCCCGATGTCGGATAAGCTCGTGCAGCGGGGCCGCCATATTGCCCGCGGTACTATTGACTGTGCGTTGTACTCCCGGCAGTACGGCGTGGCGCTCAACGTAGCGGGCGGCACCCACCATTCTTTCACCTATAAAGGCGAGGGCTTCTGTCTGCTCAATGACATCGCCATCGCCGCCAATTATCTGTTACACCATAAAATAGCAGAGAAAATACTGGTGATCGACCTGGATGTGCACCAGGGCAACGGCACCGCCCAGATATTCCGCAACGAAGCACGAGTATTCACTTTCAGTATGCATGGCGCTAAGAACTACCCGCACCGCAAAGAGCCTTCCGACCTGGATATTGGCCTGCCCGACAGGACCGAGGATGGCCCCTATCTGAAAACGCTGTGCGACACTCTGCCCCGCCTCATTGACGAGGTGCAGCCCGATCAGATCTTCTACCTGTCGGGGGTCGACGTCATCTCCTCCGACAAACTCGGCCGGCTGAGCCTGAGCATTCAAGGCTGCCGGGAGCGCGACCGCTTCGTGCTGGAAACCTGCAAAAAAAACAGCATACCGGTGGATATTAGTATGGGAGGTGGATATTCCGAGCGCCTGGCGCACATCATTGAAGCCCACGCCAACACCTACAGGGCCGCCCAGGAAGTCTTCTTTTAATCCGTGCACACCTTACTGGGAAACAGGCAAAAAAAAGTCGCACACTTTCGGTGCGACCCTTTCAATTATAATCCCATGAACATATCCAAAATTAATCGTTTTGTCTCGCTAAAAATATCTGCCTTTTTTTTGAATATGACAGACATTTGGATTAACTTCGCCTCAGCACAAAAACAAAAGAGAATACTACTCCACGTTAATAACAAATTGTGATCTTACGGAATTTCAAAAGCTGAGACGACATAATCCCATGAACATGACCTAATTCGGAGGCGAACACTACAGTTCGCCTTTCTTTTTATATTTTGATGGGAAGCATATAGTGTGTAATGCGTCCCGAAATAAGGATTTCGGGACAGCATACCACTAACAAATTATAATCCCATGAACATATTCTATCTTGAAAGTATTTCAATCTTTTTTCGTGTAGCAACCGTTGTTGCTCATTGATCACAGTACAAATATGCAAGCATACCCTAGGAGAAACAAAGACAAAAACACGTCATTGTGAAAAACCTTTTCTGTGATTTTAATTATAAAGCACTTACCGATAGGCAAATAACCCTCGAACACCGTTCCTCATTGTGAAAAATAATTTATTTGCCACTCTTTTTTTTTCTCTTTTTTCAGGAAAAAAAAGCGCTTCATTACATGTTCTGCTTCCAATTAGAAGGATTTCCCCCCTCTTTCTGTCGGCATTTTCTTTTATTATTCGGAAATAGGCAGGGGCCGCTACAGGCCTTCTCCTTCTGAATACCTAAACTTTTAATTATGCTCCGGATCGTTTGTTTTGCTTTGGCACTTTCACTTCTGCCTTCTTGTATGCAAGGCCAGCACGAAGGGATGGCTCCCTCCCGGGGAGTAGATATTCATTACACCATTTTCGGGGAGGGGCCTCCTCTTTTGATCTTAAACGGTGGCCCCGGCTTTCCGAGCACTCATTTTGGCGCTCTCGCCCAGCGGCTGGCCGGAAAGAGGCAGGCTATTATTTTCGACCAGCGCGGTACCGGGCAATCCAGGCTCGAAGAACTCAGCAGCGAAACCCTTACCCTGGAACTGATGCTGGAAGACATTGAGGCCCTACGCCGCCATTTGAATATAGAGCGATGGGCCGTGATGGGGCACTCCTGGGGAGGCATGTATGCCATGAGCTATGCCGCCCGTTATCCGGAACGGGTAGACAGGCTGATACTGTCTGCTTCGGGAGGGATAGACCTGGAGTTTACCAGACACCTGGCTGCCAATATACGCAGCCGCCTGAGCCCGGAGGAGTACGAGCAGTACCAGTGGGCGCTGAACAACCCCGGTGCGCCGGATGCCCGCCGCAAGCGCCTGCAGGCCATGGCGGCGGCTTATGTGTACCACAGGGAGCACATTCCTACAGTAGTCCGCTATCTGGCAGATGAAAGTGAATTTGTACCGGAGGTGAATCGCCTGGTGTGGCAGGAATTATCGCGCATCGGGTACGATCTTCGCGAAGAGCTGAGCACCTTCGAGCGGCCGGTGCTGATCCTGCAGGGCAGGCAGGACCTGATCGGAGAATCTACGGCTTATGAGATACACCGGGCGCTTCCCCTCTCGCAACTCGAATTGGTGAACGAATGCAGCCATTATCTGTGGCTGGACCAGCCGGAGGCTTATTTTTCCAGGATCGAGGCCTTTCTGGCATCTAAAGAAGCGCCCTAAACAGATGAAAGGAAGCCGGGCAGAACACCATAGCCTTAAGGTTTGATTTTCCGGGCCCTAAGAATCTTTTTTCTCTTCAGCCTCCACTTCTTCTTCCACTTCGGCGGAGCCTGCTTCTTCAGAGCCCGTTTCCGGGGCGGGCTTCGTTTCTTCCTCTGCGGAAGGCTGCTCGGCAGCCTGCTGTTCTTTCCATTCCTCGACCGCTTCTTCGATCTTATCGCCTACTACTTCTGCTACTGCGCGGATGGTGTCTATGACATCCTCCAGGGATTCCCCGAGGGTATTGGAGAGGGCTTCGGCCACCGAATCCTCGCGGGAGGCAGCGGGAGCAGGCTTTTCTTTTTTTTCGGCAGCCGTTTTTTTCTTTTTCTTGGTTTCTCCGATGGCATCGGCGGCTTTCTCCAGTTCTTCGGATTGTTCCTCCCGGGCGGCGGCTTCCGTTTTGATCTTTTCCTGTATTTTGGCTTCGGCCTCTTTCTTCGCCTGTTCGATGCGCTCCTTCTCCTTGCGTTTGGCCTCTTTTTCTTCCAGCTTCTCGATGCGGCTTTCCAGGTCGATTTTGGTCTGCATCATCTCTCCCAGTTTTTCTTCTTTGGAGCGGATGCGTTCTTCAATCATCTTGATCTTGGCCTGGCGGATCTGCGCTTCGAGCTGCCCGTCGGTACGAGCTATTTTCCGGTTCTGGAAGCTGAGGTCATCATTGTCTCGTTTGATGGACCGCTCCATTTTTTCGATGGCGGCCAGCAGGCCTTTATATCGGCGGTTGATGCGGTCGAGGGGAGAGCGGTCGTCACCCGAAGGCCCGAAGCGTTTTTCCTTGACGGCTTTGAAGGCCGCATCCAGCCGTTCCCATATCTTGGAGCGGTGGTCGCGGGTGAATTTGGCGTCTCTGAACTTGCGTTGTAACTGCTTGAGTTCTTCAAAGATCGGCTGCAGGCGCAGGCCCTCGCCGATGCGGCCCTCCACATCTTCGAGGATCTCGTTGAACTTATCAAAATTGGTTTTGGAGTGGCCCTTGAACTCTTCATCCATTTTGGCGCGCAGCTCTTTGAGGCGGGAGAACTGTTCGTTGGTCTTGTCCCGCAGGAGGTCGGCATGGTCGCGAAAAAGGTTGCGCTCGCGAACCTGAGCCTGCAGTTTACTCCAGAAGCCTTTGAGTTCCTCCCACATTTTATTGTCGAAACGGTCCAGTTTGTCGATTCGGTCGCTGAGGTCTTCCAGTTCCGATTGGTAGGCTTCGCTGAGTTTGGAGGACAGGACGATGAACTGCCACTCGGTCTGGGCTCTGAGGACAAGGTCGCTGCGTTCCACTTTAATGTCTTCCGGAAGCATGCTTTCCGAAACATTGAGGTTGCGTTCCACCTCGGTATAGCCTTCGGGAAATTCCAGAGGTTTATCATCCCGCCACTCGTTCATCATTCGTTGGCTAAACTCCTCGGTAGCGGCTTTTTCAGGAAAGGTGTAAACTTTCACTTTGTTTTCATCTGCCAAGAGTTCCAGGGCCACCAGGATCTTCTCATCTTGTGCATTTGCCCCCCAAAGTACAAGCTTGGTCTTCATAAACTGTGTTTGAATATTTTCGTGTACTAACAAATCGCGTACAGCAGGCAGCCCTTTCATCAATATGGCTCAACTGCTGCGCGGCCACCGCGGCAACAACAGCCAGGCTTCCACTACAGGCCTGCGAGCCAAACGAGCGCCGCCCGGGGCTCTCGGTAGTTCCCTGAACGTTCAAAATTATAAAAATGCCCATTAATAAGGCAATTTTTATCCTGTAATTGCAATTTAAGCAGTTACTTTCCTGGCCTCTACCAGCTTATTTTCCAGCAGGTATTCTGCGATCTGTATGGCATTGGTAGCCGCTCCTTTGCGCAGGTTGTCAGCCACGATCCACAGGTTGAGGCCGTTCTCCACGGATTCATCTCGGCGAATGCGGCCGACAAATACATCGTCTCGGCCCTTGGCGTACATCGGCATAGGATATTTGTTGTTGGCCACATCATCCAGTACGGTAACTCCCGGCATTTCTTCCAGCAGCCGGCGCACCTCGGCAATATCGAAAGGTTTTTCAAATTCTATGTTTACCGCTTCGGAATGGCCGCCGTGTACCGGTACCCGAACGGCTGTTGCCGTTACGCCAATGCCGTTGTCACCGAGGATCTTACGCGTCTCGTTGACGAGCTTCATTTCCTCCTTGGTATAGTCATTGTCGAGAAATACGTCGCACTGCGGCAGGCAATTCTCAAAAATAGGATAGTGGTAAGCCATCTCTTCGGGCTTCGGCTTATAGCCTTTGCGCTCCAACTGATACTGCTTTACCGCTTTCATGCCCGTTCCCGTGAAGGACTGATAGGTGGAAATAACGATGCGCCGGGCCTTAAAGGCTTTATGCAGTGGCGCCAGGGCCAAAACCATCTGTATGGTCGAGCAATTGGGGTTGGCGATGATCTTATCGCCTTTACCCAGCACTTCGGCATTGACTTCCGGCACTACCAGTTTTTTATGGGGGTCCATCCGCCAGGCGGAGGAATTGTCGATGACGATGGCGCCTGCCTCGGCAAATTTAGGGGCCCACTCCAGGGAGGTTCCCCCTCCGGCAGAGAAGATGGCAATATCCGGGCGGGCGGCGATGGCGCCTTCCATACTTACCACCTTGTAGGGCTGCCCACGGAACATG
>CAYVVK010000172.1:6400-10829 GCA_964454855.1 uncultured Phaeodactylibacter sp.
CCTGAACCTTCAACGTATTATCGCCAAACGACACTTCCTTACCAACAGAACGGGCGGAAGCTACAGGCAGGAATTCGGAGACCGGGAAATCCCGCTCCTCCAAAGCTCTGCACATGACCGTGCCCACCAGGCCTGTAACTCCAACAACAGCAATTCTCATATCGTAAAGTATTTTCTTAATCAAATCTAAGTAGGCGGACAGAACAATTTAACAATGTAGCCCGTACCGGGGCGGGTTTCGCTACGCTCAACAATCTTCTCGAAACGCCTGAGAATAAAGCATTTCAGACTCTGCTGTCGAAGCAGTATAAATAAACTAAAACTATCCGCCTACTTACTTCTCGGTAACAGCTAAGGCATCCCCCGAGTTTTTTGGAGGGGCAAAGATACAAGCTAAATCCCTTTATTTCCAGCCTCTGCCGGGTTAGTTTGACGAATTTATTCTCCTGCCCCGGGCCGGGAAAGGAAAAACCGCCATTTATTTCCGAATTTTCCAATCGGATAGTTTATTTTTGAAGGGCTATGAAAAACCTGATCCTCTCCCTGCCTCTGCTCTGCCTGTCTCTTTCCCTTGTAGCCCAGCTTCAGGACGATTTCTCCGACGGAGATTTTGCCAATAATCCGGAATGGGCCGGCCAAACGGAAAAATTCACCGTCAGCAATGGCGAGTTGCAATTGTCCGACAGTACTCCCGGCTCTTCCAATACCGCCTACCTGGCCGTGCCGGCGCCCACTTCTACTGCGGAAACAACCACTTGGGAGTTTTACCTGCGCCTGGATTTCTCTCCTTCCGGCAGCAACTTTGCCCGCGTCTACCTGAGTGCATCCAGCCCCCGCCTCGATGAAAGCCAGAGCGGCTATTTCATCAGGGCCGGCGGAATTTCCGGCGATGGCGACGCCCTGGAGCTCTACCGGGAGGACGAAGGCGAGGCCAGCCTGCTCATCAGCGGAACAGCAGGAGCCATGGCACAGGAGCCCGCCGTCGCCCGGGTGCGGGCTACCCGCACCGCCTCCGGCGAATGGCAACTTCTTGCCGATTACGAGGGCGGCACCAATTATCAGCTGGAAGGCAGCGCTACCGACAGCACCTACCCCATGGGCGGCTTCTTCGGCTTTTACTGCCAGTATACCAGTACCCGCTCCGAAGCATTCTTTTTCGATGAGGTATGGATAAGCCCGCTTTTTGTCGATACCGAACCTCCGGTGCTGCTCAGCGTGGAAGCGTTGGATTCGACGACGGTGATCGCCCGGTTCAATGAACCCCTCGATCAGGCCTCCGCCAGCATGCCCAGCCGGTACAGCCTTGACGGTGGTATAGGAACGGCCAGGCAGGCCGAACTGCTGCTTCCCGATGCCCGCAGCGTCCGCCTGGCCTTCTCCACTTCCATGCAAAGCCTGCAGAGCTACCAGCTATCCGTTTCCCAGCTGGCAGATGCAAACGGTAATGTTTCGGGCTTTCAGAGCCGCGGCTTTACCTATTATAAGGTAGAACCGGCCGCCTTCCAGGATATCATCATCTCCGAACTCCTCCCCGACCCTACTCCCTCCGTTGGGCTGCCGGAAGGGGAGTTTATAGAACTATACAACCGGAGCAATAAGGTGATACAACTTTCCAGTCTGTCCTTCAGCTCGGGCGGCAGCCCCGAGCCGCTTCCCGAGGGCCTGCTGCTTCCCGGCAGCTACCTCACCCTGTGTGACGCGGAGCAGGAAGCAGGCTTTGCCCTGCAGGGCCCTACCCTGTCACTTCCCGCCTTCCCCGCTTTATCCAATGCGGCCGACGTACTGGCGCTTGTGGATATGGCGGGGGGCACCATCTTCAAACTGGCCTATGAGGACAGCTGGTATCAGGCGCCTGACAAAGAGGGCGGCGGATACAGCCTGGAGATCATCCGGCTGGGCGGCCCCTACGACTGCCCCGGCAACTGGCGGGCCAGTGAAGCGGCCGGCGGTGGCACTCCCGGCCAGGCCAACAGCCTGCTGGGTGGCAGTACGGAAACTACGCCTCCCCGCCTGCTGGGCGCCCGCGTACTCAACGAATTTGAAGTACTCCTGGAATTCGATGAACGCATGGCCGGCAGCCTGGGCAACCCCGCTAATTACAACATCTCCCCCGGGATCGAAATAATGGATGTGCTCCTGCAGGAAGACATGCGACAGGCCATACTTCTGCTGGCCAGCCCGCTGAATTCCGGCACGTATTACGAGCTTCGGCTGGATGCCCGGCTTACCGACTGTATCGGCAACCCCCTGGAGGATAGCGGGCCCGCTCCGCTTGGCCTGAGCGAAGCCGCAGAGCCGGGCGACTTCCTGATCAACGAGTTGCTCTTCAACCCCGAAACGGGAGGGAGCGACTTCATCGAGTTGTTCAACCTGTCGGGCAAAGTGATCGACCTCAGCGGCATGGCCATCGCCAATACCAGCAAGGAAAGCGGAGATACGCTGGCTATCGTGAACCGAAGCCTGCTGTTCTTCCCCCAGTCCTATATCGTACTGAGCAGCAGCCCGGAAGATATTCTTTCCCGGTACACCGTGCTCAATCCCGCCGCCCTTTTCGAAGCCCCCTTGCCCACGCTCGATGACAAATCGGGCAATGTAAGCCTGCGCTTCGGCGAGCTGGTGATCGACGCTTTCGATTATTCCGAAAGCCTTCACTACCCCTTGCTCGATACCCGGGAAGGGGTATCTCTGGAACGCATTTCCCTGCAGGCGGGCACGCAGGAGAATGGCAACTGGCATTCTGCTGCATCCACGGCCGGCTTCGCTACCCCCACCGCACAGAATTCTCAGTTCTTTGCTGGTAGTGGCGCTACAGACGGCATGTTCAAACTGGCCCGCACCACCTTCTCTCCCGATGGCGATGGTTTTGAGGATGTCTTGCTCCTGAATTACGAGACCGATCAGGCAGGCTATTCACTCAATGCCCACATATATGACAGCCAGGGCCGGCTGGTGCGGCGGCTGGCCAACAACGAAAGCCTCGCCGCCCGGGGCACTTTGAAATGGGAAGGAACCAATGAGGAGGGAAGCCGGGCGCGCATCGGCATTTACATACTTTGGCTGGAGGTATTCAGCCCGCAGGGCCGGGTCGAACGGGAAAAGAAGGCCATCGTTCTGGCCGGTAAATTCGAGTAGCCATTTGGTCGCTTAGGGAAAAAAGAATATCTTTATGCGCACAAACCTGCTTGAACCCCTGTTAAACAGTCAGTATAGATGAAACCCTGAAAACACTGGCTGTTTTGGTAAAAACGCGGCTCTTTTAACAAAGAAGATCCATCATTCATTCCTGTTTGAAGCCCTGACACCATTAGCCAATTTCGGACTTAATGGCAAAATCAAATTTATGGTGCCCGATAAGCTTCTATCTACTTTGGCTGGTATGCTCATTGCTCTGATTACCATCATCTGCCTGCTGCCTGAACAGCAACTACCTATGCTCAGCCTGGTCCAGTCCTACGCCCTGCATTTTATGTTCACCTTCCTCATCCTGGGTTTCCTTTATTTTTCCATCGACCGCCCCCGGATGATGATGGCCTATTTCGTGGGCTGTGCGGCACTTGCTCTGCAACTCGAGGAAAAACAGCGTATATTTCCCGATGCCATAGACCATACGCCCCGGGATATCCGCCTGGCCTTCGTTGATGCCAGTAGCCTGAAAGACAGCATGGAGAACCATCTGCTATGCCTGTCTGAGGAAGCCCCTGCCCTGCTCGCCCTGAAGCCGCTGGATGAAAAGAAGTTCAAAGCCCTCAGGGCTTTTCTGGGCCAGGCCGGATATACCTTTTCCGCCTTTTTGCCCCGGGCCGGAGGCCCGCATGGCACAGCCCTGTTTTCACGGCATCAGCTGTCCGTCCCTCCCCTGTCCGAAAGGCAGAGAAACTACGGTGCCCTTGATCTGGGCACCGGCCCGGCGGCTCTCCTGGATATGGAGTTTCCCGCTCCGCAACAAGGCAACCAGTATCTGCAGTTCATTCAGGAGCTCACCCGGCTGGCGCGGCAGGCCCATCAGCACAACGGCCCGACGCTGGTATTCGGCAGGGCCGAACTCGCCGCCAAACCGATGCGGTTCACGTTCACGTGCGATGGCGATCGGCTGACGATCCGCTCGGGATATCGCCGGGCGAAAATCCGATTCGCCGATCCCTCGCAGGAACAGACCATTCTGATCGACCTGGCGAACCGGGCCATCCGGGTCAACGGCAAAACCACCGACGACCTGGACAAGGACTGGCAACGCCTGCTGGAAAAAGATGAAGCCGCCATCGAGTTCAACTTTGAAAAATCGGAAAAGGCCACCATCAACTGGGAACCGGGCGAGGCGATCACGGTCGCAACCGCGACCACCGCCGACGGCGTGGAACTGGCCGAACTGGGCCCGCTGGAGATTCGGGAAAAACTCCGCCGCGCCGTCTTCCCGATCCGCGCCCGCATC
>CAYVVK010000173.1:0-10804 GCA_964454855.1 uncultured Phaeodactylibacter sp.
GCCAGATCCCCGCCTACGAATGGGCCTTCGGCGACGTCAACCCGCCCGTACACGCCTGGGCCTGCCTGGAGGTATACAAACTGGATATGGAAAAAAACGGGCGGGCGGATAAGGTGTTCCTGCAGCGCGTCTTCCAGAAACTGCTGATCAATTTCACCTGGTGGGTCAACCGCAAGGACCACAACGGCAACAACATCTTCGAGGGCGGATTCCTCGGCCTGGACAACATCGGCGTTTTTGACCGCAGCAACGGCATCCCGGCAGGCGGCTACCTCGAACAGGCCGACGGCACCGCCTGGATGGGCATGTACTGCCTGAATATGCTGGAAATGGCGCTGATCCTTGCCGAAGACAACATTGCCTACGAGGACGTGGCCACCAAGTTCTTCGAGCACTTCGTCTACATCGCTCAGTCCCTGAACCGCATCAGCCACGACTGGGTGGGCTCCTGGGATGAGGAAGAGGGTTTTTTCTATGACATCCTGAGCCTGCCGGGAAAAAAATACATCCCCCTGAAGGTGCGTTCTCTGGTCGGGCTGGCCAGCCTGTTCGGGGTACTGGTAATCGATAAGAAACAGCTGAAAAAAGTACCTGATTTTCATCGCCGGATGCAGTGGTTTGCCCGTTATCAACAGCAATACATCGACCATTTCCTGACGATCGGTGAAGAAGAAAAGGAAGGGAAAGTGCTCTTTTCCCTGCTGCCGAGAGACAGGCTGGAGCGGCTCATGAAAGCCCTGCTCGACGAAAAGGAATTCCTGAGCCCGGCAGGCATCCGCTCCCTGTCAAAAGTGCACGAGCAGCCCTACGAGATCCAGATCGCCGGCCGGCGGTTTGGACTGAAATACGAGCCCGCCGAGAGCACAACCAACCTGTTCGGCGGCAATTCCAACTGGCGCGGCCCCGTGTGGATGCCCATGAACTACCTGCTGATCAAATCCCTGCAGGCCTACGGCCAGTATTATCCCGATATGAAGGTGGAATGCCCTGCCGGCAGCGGCAGGCAGCTCAGCCTGCAACAGGCGGCCGGGGAGATCGCCCGGCGGCTCGTTTCTATTTTTCAACTGGATGAGAACGGCAGGCGCCCCGTCAACGGGGAGGACAAACTGTACCATACAGATCCCCACTTTCGGGAGCTTATCCTCTTTTACGAATATTTCCATGGGGACAATGGCAGAGGGGCCGGCGCCTCTCACCAAACCGGCTGGACCGGCCTGGTAGCTACCCTGATCGAACAGCTTGCCGATAAGCCATCATAAAAAGCGCTTCTAAGAAAAGACCTCTCCGAGTGGGAGAGAAATATCCAGAACGGTATCCTCCAGCGTATCCGACGCCCGGAAGATCTCATAGTCTTCGGGAGAAGAAAACACGTAAATATTACCCAAAGGAAGCAGTACGATCCAGCAGGAACGAACGCCGTGCTCGAAGTATTTGCCGGCCTTCTCCACCAGTTCGCTGATGGCCTGGCTGGGGGAGGTGATCTCAATGGCGCAGAGCGGCGGCTCGGCCATGGTTGTCCTATCCTGGCGCAGGTCAAGCGGCATTTTGGGGTAAATGCAGATGTCGGGCACCGAGGGCCAGCCGGAAAGGCCGAGGCTTAGTTCAGAGGCGATGCGGTATTTGTTTTTGTACCTATGGCGCAATTCAGCGCCCAGGTTCAATTGCACGATGCTGTGATTCAGAGAGGGCATAGGCTTATGGCGTTCAGTCTCGTATTCGGAAAGCTTGACTTCGGGCATAGCGCGGTTTTTTATAAAGATACGGGATTGGCGGCAAAAATGCCACATGGAATACCAAACAATTAAGTATTCTTTAACAAACTAAAACCGTAAAAAAAGGATTGTAATAGGTAAATAAGCAGTATTCACAAAAACCGAGAATATGATGAAAGCTAAAAATATAATTTTCCCGCTCCTCGCGCTCTTCCTCTTCGCAGCCGCGCCGGCCTTCGGCAACAACTGCTGCCCGGAAAACAAGGATCGCGGAACCGTTGAGGCCATCGAGCCGCTCCAAAAAGCAAAGCCCGCTCCGGTAACTTCCCTGCACGCGAAGCCGGATGCCGTTGTGTACAGAGACATCACCAACAACGCCTTCCTCCACCCCGCTGAAATGCTCATGGGGCGGATTCCCGGCGTCTGGGTAACGGGCGGTTACAATTTCTACCAGATCCGCATCCGCGGCGCCATGGGGCCTCCCCTGCTGGTGCTCGACGGCATGCAGCTCTGGAGTTATGACGACCAGAGCCTCAACAACCTGCTCTGGAGCATCCCCACTACGGATATCGACCGGATCGAAGTGCTGAAAAATGCCGCCAGCGCCGCCATCTACGGCGGCCGGGCCAGCAATGGCGTGATCGTGATCCATACCCTCAGGGGGGAAGAAGCGGACAGCCAGTAAAATAATCGTGTTGTCCTGCTTAAGCAGGCGGACAGAACAATGTGGCCCAGGCGGGTTTCGCTGCGCTCAACAATTTAACAATGTAACAATCTCCCCGGGACGCCTAAAAAATAAAGCGTTTCAGGCTCAGCTATCGAAGCAGTATAAGTAAACTAAACCTGTCCGCCTGCTTAAAGCGATTTCACCCTCAGGCCCACAAAGAACGTCCTCGGCAATGCGGGCCCGTAAACGTAGTTGCTGTCCCTGTTCTTTCCCGTATCAAAATCATCCTGGTAGGCATTGGTGATGTTCTTGATGCCTCCAAATACTTCCAAACCGCTATTCAATTGGCCTAGGCCAAAGGTGTAAGCCGTCCGGAAGCTCAGCTCCGTAAAGGGGCGGGTGGTTTTATAGGCATCGGCCTCCTGCTCCGGGGCGCCGGCAAAGTGCGCGATCTCCATACTGCCGGTGTACACCAGGTTCAGAGTGGTATTCCACTTGCCATTCGGAAAGAAACTCAGGGTGGCATAGCCGTATTCATTGGGCGTGCGCAGAAACTCCCGGCGCGGCTCCAGGCCATCGATATTCTCTACCGGGCTGTCGAACAGGCTGGATTGCAGGGTGAAACCCGCTTCCAGCTGAGCCTTCTGATCGTAATTGGCCCTAAGCTCCAGCGTTCCGCCCTGCACGGTGGAGCCCTCCCCATTGCTTTTCACAAAACGCTCTCCGAATTCATCCTTCCCGACGGGGTCCAGAAAAAAAGCATTATCCAGCTTAGTGTAAAAGCCTTCCAGGGTAAAGCCGGCGATCCATTGCTCATTCACATTGTCGTAATTGATGGAGCCGCTAAAACTCCGGGACCGCTCCTCCCGGAGGCCGGGATCAAGGGATACCCGGGAGACGCCTCCGCCGGCGAAGGCAATGTGCAGGTCGGCATCGAAGGCCTGCGGCGCACGGAAGCCGGTGCCGTAGGTCAGGCGGAACTGGGTGGAAGGCTGCAGTTTGTACAACAGAGATACTCTGGGGCTGAAAATTGGCTGATCGACAAGATTGTGTTTGTCCATCCGAAGCCCGGCCAGCAGGTTGACGGCGGGCGTGATCTCCCAGTCGCTCTGAAGGAAGGCGCCGAAATTCTCCGTTTGCTGATCGATCCGGTAGTTGTAGGCGTCAATGACGTCCAGGATATCATCCGTGACGTATTCGGAGCCCAGTGTGATCACATTGCTGCCCCCAAAGAAGTTGCGCAGCCGGTGATTGAACTGCAGGCCGGCCTGTAGGGTAGTGTTTTCAGAGATGCCGTAGGGCGGATCTTCCAGGTGAAGCTGCACGGCCTCCGCTTCATCGGGAAATATACCGGTGTAATGCGCTCTGTCGGTACGCTGCCCGGCCAGATAGGCGATGAGGGAGCTGTTGTCCTGGTTAAAGTTGAGCTGGTAATCTACCGACCCCATTAGCACATCATGTGTGCGTTCTTCCGATTGCAGGGCCAGGTGGGCGGGCTCATCCACAAGTTCTCCTCCGTAGCGGTACTCATTCAGGCTGGACAGGCTGAGTTCCAGCTTCTGGTTTTTGGTGGGTTTGAAAAAAAGGCTGGCGCCGAAGGAGTTGTTTTTCAGTGTCGGTAATTCGGAGAAATTGTCCCCATTGTGGTCATAGGCGGAGCGGTCGCGGTTGTTGACGAAGAGCGTCACCCCGGCATTGCCCGCCTCATTAACCACCGTGGCGTTGCCGGCAATAATGTGATCACCGGCATCGCCCTGGATATTCTGGTAGGTGTACCCTACATCAAAGGAATTCTTCCTGGGGATCTTTGTGATCACGTTTACCGTCCCTCCGATCGCCCCCGATCCATAAAGCACAGAGCCGCCTCCGCGCACCACCTCTATCCTCTCGATCATATTGGCCGGTATCTGCTCCATGCCGTACAGACCGGTCAGCGGGCTGAAAATGGGCCGCCCGTTGATGAGGATCTGAGAATAGCCTCCCGCCAGGCCGTTCATCCGGAGTTGGGTGTAATTGCAGGTCTGGCAGTCCGTCTCCACCCGCAGGCCAGGCTGGAAGCGCAAGCCCTCCGACAGGTTGCAGGCCTGAACCCCCTCCAGCGTCTCATCGCTGATGATGTTAACGATAACCGGCGAAGCCGTCTGCCGCTTGAAGGTCCTCGTACCGGTAATGACCACCTTATCGGCCAGGATGTTCATGGGAGTGAGGCTAAAATCAAGCCTGGCTGTAGGCTCGGAGCCATCGATGACGATCTCCTTTTTACCTATCTCATAGCCTACATGAGAAGCCAAAACCTCATATTTCCCGAAAGGGATACCGGAAATGGAATACCGGCCCTCCTCGTCCGTAACTGCCCCCAGAGAAGTGCCATCTAACTGCACATTTACATAAGGCAGGGCCATATTTTCGGAAACCACCCTGCCGCCTAAACTGCCGGCCTGGCCATGAGCCGTAAAGCATAACACCGATAAACTTAAAGCCAGTATGCTGATTTTCATAGCTCGTTAAATTTTTTTACTGATTTAACACAAATTTCAAGTGTTTCAAATTTATAAAATTAGGTTAATCTAAAAAAAATAACAAGCCTGCTTTATTTATGTTTTCAGTAAGCTTAAATAAATGTCGCCGTATTTACCCGGCTACGATAACTTCCCTCGGCACCCTTCTACCCCACCCTGGTAACCGAAGAGCTTAGGGATGTCCTGGAGCTCGGGGATGTCGACGCCCTCTTCGTGGGCAAACTGGATGAGTGGGAAGAGAAACAAAAAGGCATACCTGAGGATTATGCCCATATTTCAGCTGAAGTGGAAAAATGATTAGATTGAGTGGCGTCACCAACTGCCACAAAAGAATATGTACAAGTACATCCTCCTGCTCCACATTCTGGCCGCCACCGTCTGGGTGGGCGGCCACCTGGTACTGGCCATTACCATCCTGCCCCGGGTACTGAGGGAAAAGTCGACGGCAGAACTGCTGAGATTCGAGGCCGGCTACGAAAGAATAGGCATTCCCTCGCTTATCATCCAGGTGATCACCGGCCTGTGGCTGGCTTATTACCTCATGCCCGATATGAGCCTGTGGTTCGATCTCAGCAATCCCATATCCCGCCTGATCATGGCCAAGCTGGGGCTGCTGCTGCTGACGGCCCTCTTTGCCGTGGACGCCCGCCTGAGGATCATCCCAAACCTCACGGAAGACCAGTTGAAGCCCCTGGCCTATCACATCATTCCGGTGACCATCATTGCAGTCTTATTTGTCGTAGTAGGCGTTTCGTTCCGTACGGGAGGGTTCTTTTGATGGCCATTCTCCTCTCACCACCCCAGCCCCACTTCCACTCGCAGGAAAAAATTGCGCCCCGGGCCAACCGGCGCCAGGCCACTGGAACCGCTGTGTGCGCCACCTCCGCCGGCGCCGCTTACGTTCACCTGCTGTACATCGAGCAGGTTTTTCACTCCTCCGGTGAGGGATAGTTGACCTTTCCGGAACTTTTTGGTGCAGGTGAAGTCAGCCAGGGTAAAACCTTCCTGCAGGCGTTGCGCCGCAATGGGCTGCCCATCATCGCCTTCTTCGGGGAAGAAGCTCACCTGCTTGTCGTTGTTACGCACAAAAAGCGAAAAGCTCAGGCTTTGTTCCGGGATATTGTAGGTGAGGCTGTTGCTGAGTTCCACCGCGTAGGTGAAGGCGTCCAGTTCGCTGAATTCCTCGCTGGCGGGGTTGTAGTATCCGATGACGGATAAATTGGAATTCAGCTCCAGCGCCTTTGTCGCGTATCCGAGAGACAGGATGGCGCCCTGTGTTTTGTATACGGTTTGGTTGAAATAGGCGAAGCGCAAAGTAGAAGTATCCACCGCCGGCCTAATGCCGCCGGGTGTTTCCACAAATTCGAACAGCTCGATCTTATCGCGGATGTGGTTGTAAAAAGCTTTCAATTTCAGGTTGAGGCGCTGCTTATCTGAGCGATGCTGGTAAAACAGGCCTGCCTGAAGGTTATCTGAACGCTCAGCCTTTAGGCCCGGGTTGCCCATGATGAAGTGGTTGATGTCGACAAAATTGAAGAAGAGCTCTTTGATATCGGGGCTTCGGAAACCCTTGCTGTAGGACGCGCGCAGGGCCCAGTGCCCGTTCAGATCGTATTTTACATGCACTGAAGGTGTCAGCGGGGCATCGTACCTCGTATTGTGGGCATAGCGCAGGCCCATTTCCAGCAGCAACGGAGCGATGGGCTGGTAGCGCAGAGAGCCGAACAGCGCATAATCGCTGATGCGGGAGAAGTTATCTTTACTGCTAAGGGTATCCTGGATGCGCTGGCCGGTAGCGTCGTCGTACCGCAGGTCGATGCCGAGCTGAAAGTTAAGCGGGCTGTCCTCGAACCGGCTGGCGAAGGTGGAGCGCAGCATGAGGCCTGTGAAGGAGGAGGTATCCTGCTGGCCGGCCACTTCTTCCTGAGTATCTTCTTCGAAATTGGTGCGCAGCGTTTGTTTCTCCCGGCCGAAGTGGTTGTAGCCTGCTGTGGCCTGTAGGTAGAAGTTGTCCAGTACCGGCCCCTCATGCGCCAGGGAATGGTTGAAGCGGCGGGTACGGTAGTGATCGTCAAAAGCATAGGGCTTGAACTGCGGCCGGCGTACATCCCCCAGGTTAGCCACTTCCTCGTCGAAAAAGCTGGCTGAGTAGTACAAGTGATGGCCGTTGCCGAAACGCCAGCCCAGGTAGCCATCGGCAAACCACTGTTCTTTAGGATTCCAAAGTACGGAGCGCAGCGTATCCTCGCTGTAGCCGCCGAAAAGGTCGTAACCGCCGTTCAGGCGCAGGGAGAGCGCGTCTGTCAGGCGGACGCCCAGCTGCCCGGCGTAGCGGTTTTCGCCCCTGTCTTCCACCTGAGACACTCCCTTAAGTTCCCATTTGTCGAGCTGCGACTTCTTACTGATGAGGTTGATCACTCCTCCCAAGGCGTCCGTGCCATAGCTCACCGAAAGAGGCCCCTCCACGATCTCCACCCGTTCGATATGGTGCAGGTTCAGCTGGCTGAGGTCGATATTGCCGTCCTGCCGGCCGATGACCGGCACGCCGTCTACCATGATCTTCACGTTCTGCCCTTCGATGCCCAGCAGGCTCACGCTGCTGCCCAGGATGAGGTCCTGGCTAATTCGGATACTGGCCTCCTGTTGCAGTAACTGCTCCAGGTTGTTGGCGCCGCGGCTTTCAATAGTAGCCCTGTCGATGGTGTAAATATCGTGCACCGCACTGCGGCTGTCCGTCGGGGCATACTGGGCAGTGACCACTACATCCTGCAGGCCCAGGGTCCATAGCGCAGTATCCGGGCCGTCCTGGCCCGGCAACAGCCTGATGGCGGCCAGGAGACACATCATGATAAGCCATTTGACTCTACTCATTGCCTTGCTTATTTCTTAGTGATTCCAGAGTTGCGGCCGGGGGCGGGCTTGCTGTTTTTCTCCTCTTCAGGCCCTGCTTGCCCGGAAGACGCCCCTGGAAGCGGCCGCACGCCATACAGGCGCGACATGCCGTTGCTCTCCCTTACATCAATCAGGGCTTCCGGTTTCCACAAGCCTTTTGCTTTGAGCAGGTAAGCAGACAAAATGGAGTGAGTAGTAGGTTTCATAATGCTTTTTTATTCTGTGAATGGCCAGCAGATGGCAGGCTCCCTCTCAGGAAGCCTGCGCATCCGCAGTCAGAGCCAGATCTGATTCATTTACTATCGCCCTCCATCCCTCTAATTCCGGGATGCCCGGCTTTCTTTTGCCGAACAGGTAGACGATCAGGCTGCCTTCTTCGTCAAAAACCTCCAGGCTGGTCACGATGCCGTCCTTAGTGGGTTTTCGGGCCACCCAGGCCTCCGCGATGCCTTCCGTATTGAGATGCAGGTTGAATTCCGGGTCCATGATGTTGAACCAGTTTTTCATGGGCACCAGCTTTTTAACTGCACCGGTATGGATCTGTATGCACCCCTTGCTGTTGACGAAAACCATGATGGGCACCTCCTTATCGGCGGCCTGCTGCAGGACCTCCACTATCGCATCTTTCCTCACTTGGCGAGCGTATCCATCGGGCGCCAGGCGGAACGCCTGTCTGCGTTGCAAGCCGTATTTCTTAAGAAGGGGGAAAAAGTCGTGCGTATCTTGCAGGGCCAGCCATTCCTCGCGGAAAGCGGCGATATCGATATCCTCATCCGGAATGGATTCTTCCGGGCTCAGCGGCTCTTTATCCACTTCGGTAAGGGTATGCTGGTCCTCCGCCCGGAATTTTTCCAACAGTGCCTGGAAGGCTTCCGGCTTGGAACGGCCGGTAAGGTAGATCTTATGCACTGCTTCTCCCCGGGCATCGAAAAACTGGAAGGCGTGCAGTACGCGGTTTTTCTGTTCCATGCGGACGGCGTATCCGTATTTCCAGTTCCACATCAGGAAGCGCAGGTCGATATCCGGGTTGACGGCCACGCCCATATTTCCATCGTGCACAAAGGAGACGTTCTGGTAAACACCCTTGCGCTCGTGCACCGCGTATTCATTGCGGGTCAGGGCCATGACGTGGCCCAGGGTATGCGCCTGTTTCAGGAAATCCGTCCAGTCTCCCTCCAGGCGCACCACATTACCTCCGAGTTCCAGTTCCAGCAATTCCAGCTCGCTGACACCGATCCTGCGGGCAGCGTCTCTGATCCGCAGCCCTTCGTTTTTTAGTTTCGCGTATTGTTCTCGCAGTTGTGTGGTGGATAAAACAGCCATGTGCTCTGTTTTTTTTATGATTGTAATTCGTTGATCTCGTTCTCCGAAACCGGGCAGGCGAAAACCTGAGGGCAGCCGTGGTGTGGATTGACGGTTACCTGCGCCCGGATGCCGAAGGCTTTCTGAATGTGGAGAGGCGTCAATACTTCGGTGGAACTGCCACTGGCAATGAGCCGCCCTTTCCGGAGCAGGGCGATACGCCCCGCATACTGAGCGGCGAGGTTCATATCATGCAGGACGATGAAGATGCCTACGTTTTGCCGGGCGGCTGTACCCTGCAGCAAAGCCAGCAGCTGGTGCTGCTGAGCGATATCCAGGCTGGAGGTAGGTTCATCCAGCAGAAGGAACCTCGGCTCGGCCGGGCTCCGGCGGGCAAGCTGCGCCAGCACCCGCGCCAGGTGCACGCGCTGCTGCTCGCCCCCGGAAAGTGTGAGTATGTTGCGCTTCTCGAAGGCCTCCATGCCCACCTGCTGCAGGCATTCCCGGGCAATGGCAGTACGCTCGCGGTCATTTTCCCGGTAGGGGTAGCGCCCCAGTTTCGCCACCTCCAGCGCCTCCATGGGAAAAGGCAGGTGCAGCTGCTGGCTGAGCACGGCCCGCACCCGGGCGAGGCGCCCTGGCTGCCAGCTGCCCAGGGAGCACCCGTTGAGCTCCACCCTGCCTGCATGAGGCCTTTCCTCGCCGGCCAGTACTTTGAGCAGGGTAGACTTCCCTGCGCCATTGGCCCCGATCACGGCCAGCATTTCGCCTGGTGCAAGCGAAAGGCTGAGCTGCCGGGCGATCCAGCGCCTGCCTTTATGAACACCGATATCGTGCGCTTCTATCATAGCTGAGGTTTTGTCCTTCGCAATAACCAGATGAAAAACGGAGCGCCGAGCAGCGCAGTCAGTATGCCGATCGGCAGTTCAGCCGGGGCGATGGCGGTGCGGGCAATGGTATCAGCCCAAACCATGAGTATGCCCCCCAGCAGCGCCGCACCGATGAGTAACTGCCGGTGGGCAGGGCCTCTGGCCAGCCGCATCAGGTGAGGGACGGCCAAAGCCACAAAGGCTATCACCCCGCTCACCGCTACACAGGCTCCCACGGATAATGCCGCACCGGCCACGACCCCCCACTTGGCCTTCTGGGTATTGACGCCCATAAAACCGGCCTCGCGCTCCCCCAGCAGCATCAGGTCCAGCTGGCGGGCATAACCAAACAACACCAGGCAGGACGCCAGGATCATCGGCCCTACCAGCAGAAGCATGCGCCAGTTGGCGCCCCCCAGGCTGCCCAGCGTCCAGAAGGTGATGTCCCGTAATTCGTCTTCACTGGAAAAATAAGACATCAGGCCCGTCAGGGCGCCGCCCAGGGCCGTGACGGCAATGCCCGCCAGCAGCATGGTGGTGACGGAAGTATAGCCTTTTGAGGTGGCCAGGCCGTACACCAGGAAAGTGCTCAGCAGGCTGCCCAGGAAGGCCAGAATGGTGACGGTGAGGTAGCCGGGCAAACTGTTCAGGGAGCTAAACAGCCTGGCCGCAAACAAAATGCCGGCCACGGCAAACACCATGGCGCCGCTGGTCACTCCGATCAGCGCCGGGTCGGCCAGCGGGTTGCGGAACAGCCCCTGAATGGCCGCTCCGGCAGTGGCCAGGCCCGCCCCCACCAGTACGCCCAGCAGAATGCGGGGCAGGCGGATGTGCCAAAGCAGA
>CAYVVK010000174.1:0-10748 GCA_964454855.1 uncultured Phaeodactylibacter sp.
AGCAGGCGAGCTGACGTAATAGAGATAAGCTTTCGCCAGGGTGTGTTCTCAGGGTAGTTTATCCGACAAGATCGTCTACAGAATCAAGCAGCTTCTGCAGAGAAAACGGTTTTTGCAGAGTCATGTCCGCACCGAGGCTGCCGGCAATGTTTGCGTAATAGCCCGGCTCGATTACACCCCCACCGGTTACGGCCAGTATCTTTATTACGGAATTAATTTCCCGCAATGCATTGATGACCTCTACGCCGCGTCGCACGGCCCGCTTGGCCATTTCCTCAGAAGGTTCGACGCCTTCCTTGATGCCGAGCGCTTCTGCATAGCGGCCGGTTCCGGTGCCTACTTCCAGGCCGGTAAGGTTTTCCGGAAGGCTGCGCATTTGCTGGCGGATGGCCATAATTTCGGACTGGAAAACGGCCGGGTGCTTGTCGAACCAGGCTTCGTACTCCTCTACATGTTTTTCAAAGGGTGTGATCTGTAGCATACTTCATTGGTTTTTGAACGAATAAGTGATTAGATGCTCGGGATCGTGTATATAATACCAAGGATTTTTCGGATATGTTCGTAACAAAGTATTCCCTTTGGTATGAAAAAAGGGAATCCGGCTATTGAAGTTAGGGTACCCTTGCAGGAGGAAAAATGAGCTTGCTCAGCGGGAAGGCTGATATTTATCAGGGAATGAACGTCCAGACGTCAAAACGTCAAGAGGTCAACGTCCGGACATCTAGACTTCTTGACGTTCCGACATTCCGACGTTCCGACATTCCGACGTTCCGACGTTCCGACATTCCGACGTTCCGACGTTCCGACATTCCGACATTCCGACATTCCAACCTCCTACACTTCCACCTTCTGACGCACATACCCATTGTAGTAAATGCGCGAATGCGGGGGCACGGTCTTGGTAAGCCATACGCTACCGCCAATGATGCTGTCATGGCCGATGACGGTTTCTCCGCCCAGGATGGTGGCTCCGGCGTAGATCACTACCCGGTCTTCGATGGTAGGGTGGCGTTTGGTTTTTGCCATTTCCTTGTCGACGCTGAGGGCGCCCAGGGTGACGCCCTGGTAGAGCTTGACCTCATTACCGATCTTCACCGTTTCGCCGATCACGATGCCCGTGCCGTGGTCCATGCAGAAGCTTTCGCCGATCTCGGCGCCGGGATGGATGTCGATGCCCGTCAGGCTGTGTACATGTTCGGTGAGGATGCGGGGAATTAGGGGCACGCCGAGGATATGGAATTCATGCGCCAGCCGGTAGACGGCCGTCGCTTTGAAGCCAGGGTAGGTGCGGATCACCTCCGTTTTGCTCACTGCCGCGGGGTCGCCGCTGAGCAGCGCCTCGGCATCCTTATGGAGAAGCCGGTGAATGGCAGGCAGGCGGTCCAGGAAAGCCTCTTCCAGCTCTTCGGCAGGGGTGGGCAGCATGCGCTCCATCGTTTCCAGCAGGCTGAACAACTCCAGTTTCAGTTGGAGGTAATGCTGTTCCAGTTCCCTCCTGCTGCTGTAACGGCGGTTGGACAATTCCGGGAACATCACCATCAGCAGGCCGTCCAGCCAGTTGCAGACCGAAGAAGGAGAGGGGATGCGCTGGGCGCTTTCGTGTGCGGAGTATAATCTGTCTATAAACTGCTTCTCTTCCATGGTTCAAGATCTTCTTCTCTAATAAAACGGAAGGTAGCCAAAAAGTTGCGATTGCCTGCCAAAAGAGTGGGGGATAAAGCTGCCGTTGCCAGGGGCTGTTCAATATACCGGGCTCATATCGCCTATGCCGATGAAACCGGCCCAGAAGTAGGGGTGGGCTTCTCTGGCGTTTCGGCTCTTGCCAATCAGCTGTAATTTGGCCTGCCGCAGTGCAGCGTCTTTGGGTAAGCCTTTTTTCAGGCCCTGGTAAAACCTTTCCGTCAGTTCGGCGGAAAATCGGTCATCGACCTTCCACAGCGTGGTCAGGATGCTTTTGGCGCCGGCGTAGGCAAAGGCCCGCGCCAGGCTGATGATACCCTCCCCTCGCTGTAGCTGGCCGATGCCTGATTCACAAGCCGAGAGCGCCACCATGTCGGCATTCAGCCGGAGGTTATAGAGGTCTTTGGCATACAGCCGTTCGTTTTCCAGGCTGTCGGGCGGGGGGTAGAAAGCCAGGAAGGAATAATCTCCGGCGGTGCTACTGGCTTTCCCGTGGGTGCTCAGGTGCAGCAGGCGGTAGTTACCGGCCAGGCGGGTAAACCTGGATTTGGTGGCTTTCCTGCCCAGGTAAATGTCCCCTCCCAGTAATTTTTGCAGGCGCAATACCTCGATGGCGCTATACAGCAAGGTATCCATCTCGTTCTTTTGCAGGGAGGGCATGCCCGCCTGGCCGGCCAGGAAGGTAGTATCCCCATCGTAATAGGGCGCAAAGGCCAGGAAATCCTTCTCCGGAGACTTCCCATGCTGTTTTTCCCGCATATTCCGCAGTAGGGTAGCAGAATAGCAATAGCTGACCTGATGATCGTGCAGCAGGTAGGGGTGAGACTGGAAGCGGTACCCTTTGGCGGGGCGGCTGGTCAGCAGTGCTTCAAAGGGCAGGTAGCCCAGAATCCCATCGGGAATAAGAGCCAGTTCTTTTGTAAGTTTATTCTTTACGGGAGCCACCAGCTTTTCGTATAAGCGGTAAGCGGCTTCGACGTAAGCCTCCCGCAACTGCAGGCGAAGGCTGTCGGAACGCTTATCCGGTGGAGCGTTGTGGTATCCGTAAATGCCCTCCCTCATCTGGCTTATCCATTCTTCGAGGGGGAAATCACGCGGGATCTCCTGCAATTCATAGTGGCCCTTTTGTACGAGCATGATGAAGATGGAGCTGTCGCCGACAAAGTACTCCAGCAGGGTCTGGCCGGGCTGTAGCAGGCTGTCCTGCACATAGCTCAGGCTGGCCGGCGAAAGGTCATATTTGAGCCGGAAATAGTCCGGGTAATTGGCCTCCAGTTCTTTTTGGAGGAGCTTGTAGCCCTCCCGCAATGAAGCAATCCTTTCATTGATGGCCGTGAAGGTACTGTCTTCCTCCCCGGCCTCTTCCTGTAGCTTATCCCGGCGCAATTTCTCAAAAAAGCTCAGCTTTTCTTTGAGGGCACTTTCGCAGGAAAGCAGGCTATCCGGAATTCCGGCATAAGCCAGGGCATCGGCCTCCTGCATACTTTGGTGAAGGATGAGCGCCTTGGCCTTTTCTGAGAAGTAGAACGCCTCTTCCGGAGAAATGGCCTGCCGGCCCGGGGCCCGGGCACAGAGTTGCATGGCCGCCTCAAAGTAGGGGAATTTCACCGAGGCGATTTGCTGCTTTTCAAAGAAGGCCAGGATATAGTCTGTATAATCATCCAGGTAGCGGAAGTACCGCATGGCAGTATTCAGGGACGCTAAGCGCTGGTTTTCTTCGTACCATTCCTTATAGAGCACCGCCCGCCGCCCCAGAGCTTCCAGCACGAGTACGGGATGTTGGATGTGGGTTTCCTCTTTTGCCTCAGGGTCGATCTGCAGATACTGGAATACCTTGCTGAGCAGATAATTGGCCTGGTTGAACTGGCGCAGTTGCTGCTGGCAGCTGGCCTGCCTCATCAGGCAGTAAATGGTAAAGGGGTGGTATTGCCCAAGCGACAACAGGCGGTAATCATAGGCTTTTTCGTAAAATTCCAGGGCCTGCCGGTAGCCGGCAATGGCGAAATGGCAGTCTCCCAGGTTGAGGTAAGACTGCCCTATGGACTCTTCGGAACCATCGGCCTTGAGCCTGATCTCCAATGCGGCTTCATGAAGCTCGATGGCTTTTTCATAGGCCTTTCTATTATAATAAAAATATCCGATATCGTTGGTCACCTGAGCAAGCTGTAAATGTTCGGGCCCAAGTGTCTGCCGGTAGTACCGCATGGCGCGTTGCAGGTATTCCAGCCCCTTTTCATAATGGGACAACTCGGCCTGCGCATTGCCCAGGATGAGCATATTCCAGGCCTGCTCCAGGCTATCTGTTCTACTCTTCTTCTCGCGGCCGAGAATGCCCAGAGCGATCTCATGGTGCAGGACGGCTTTATCGTATTCCCGCAGGCAATAGTAAGTGTAGCCCAGCTTGCCGTTTAGCCAGGCAGTAAAGGAAGCGGCTTCCTCTCCCCGGGCCGCCTGCACCTCCACGGCCCGGTTCAGGTAATACTCCGCCTGCAGAAAATCGCCGGCCATGATATGGCAAAACCCCAGATGGCCGAGTGTACGAGCCATCTGCCAGCTGTCGGCCGGCCCTTCTTTCTTTCTGATCTCGTAGGCTTTCCCATGAAAACTCAGCGCCAGGGAAAATTCTCCCAGGTTTTGATAGGCATAGCCAACACCATAGTAAGATTCCGCCAGCAACAGGCTTCCTGACGGCAGCAGGTCTCGACGGAGGTGGAGGGCCTGCTCTAAAAATATCAAAGCTTCGCTGTATTTACCGAGCCCCGTTAAAGACCTGCCTTTCTGGTGGAGAATATGGGAATACAGCAAATTGCCGGCCATTCCTTCGCCTTCCATGATCCAAATGGCGGAGTCCAGGCCGGCTATTGCATCTTCCCATTGCGCTTGGTGGAGTTTCGCCCTGGCTTGTTCCAGAAGCGTGCCGGCGAGGCTGGCCGCGGCTGCGGTATCCCGGGCAGGCACACCCTCCTGCGCCCGGCCACCGCCGGGCCCGGCGAGCGTGCTCAAAATGAGAAAAAGACGACAAATATGTTTTACTATGCTCGTCATGTGTTTAATCTATTCGCATGGGAAGCCATAAAGTAAGCAGTTTTATGTTCTAAACCTTATTGAAAGGCGGAGTTTTTCATGTGGAGGAAAAACCCTAGATTTATCTTTCGATAGGGGTAGAGAAAAAGACAGCCCGCATCAAAAATACATCTATTGATGGTTAAGAAGAACTGGACGGAGGAGAAACTCATCGCAGCCATAAAACACAGCCCCGAGGAGCGTAATGAAGCCATGCGTTTTCTGGTGGAAGAAATGGGCCTGTATTTTATCGTCAAAGCGGAGGTGCTTTCGGGCGGAGGGGACGAAGCAGATGCCAAGGACCTGTTCCAGGAATGTGTGCTCGTCTTGTACCATGCCATCCTCGACGGCGCCTTTCGGGGAGACAGCAAGCTCAGCACATATTTCACTACCGTTGCCCGGCGAAGCTGGTGGCGCATGAAAAGCAGAAACAATCGCGAGCGGGCATTCGAACCGGCGAAAAGCGGCATCCCGGGGCTGGAAGAAGCTCCCGATGCAGCTATTATCGAAGGGGAAGAACGCCTGGCCCTGCGCCGTGCCATCAGCCAGATGAGCCAGCGCTGCCAGCAGCTGCTCGGCCAGTGGATGCATGGCCTCAGCCCCGACAGGATAGCCGAGCAGATGGGCTTTTCCAGTGGCCACCTGGCTAAAAAGGAAACTTACCGCTGCCGAAAGCGGTTGCGCCGCCTGCTCGACGAGAACCCGGGCCTGAAGGCCCGGGTCCGCCCCGGGTAATAGTGACGGAAGGCTTTCTGTTTATTTGAAATCGAAATTTACCCTATGAATGAAGAGCCACTTTATGATAAAATAGACGCCTACCTGCAGGGCAAAATGGCTCCGGCAGAACGGACGGCTTTTGAACAAAAGATCACAACTGAACCTGGCCTGAAAAAAGAGGTGGAACTGGCCAGGAAAGAGCGGCTTGCCCTCAGGGCTATGCTGGAGGATGAGTTGGCGGGCCAACTGAAAAACTGGGATTGGGAAAAAGTCGGCCGTTATAAGCCACTGCCCGGCGACGGCCCTGAGGGGGAAAATAAAAATGGCCGTCGGCGGCGCTGGCCCTGGTTGTTCGTATTGCTGGCCTTACTGCTGGCCGGCTTATTGTTTTTCCTTCCTTCCCGGGAGGGGAACCGGCAGGGCGGCCAGGAGGGCACTACCGTCGAACCGGACGTGCCTGGCCCGAAAGGGAAACCGGAATTTCAACAGGAAAATACCGCTCCTCAGGAGCAAAAAAGTGAGAAAGCTGCTTCTCCCATCGCCGGCGAAGCCACTCCTGGCCTCTCTCCTGAAAAGGATTTTATTGCAATGGCAGAAGCCTTCTATTCTCCCACCGTTTTCGCCGCCGGCCGCCGGGAAGACGGTACCCCGGCCGCGGCCGTCGATACACTGGGTGCGGCCACGGCCGCGTACCACAGGAAGGAGCTACAGAAAACTATTGGGCTACTCGAACGAGTGGGGGAGGAAAACCCCAACTACATTACCGCCCAACTGCTGCTGGGCAGAGCGTTTTTCGAATCGGGGGCTTACGAAAAAGCGGGCCTGGCTTTTCAACGCGTCATGGATAGCCCCTACGAACAGCTTGCGGAAGAGGCGCTTTGGCTTCGTGTGCTGTCTTACCTGGCTGCCGGCCGGGGAGAAAGCAAGGCTTTCCGGCAACTTCTGGAGCGTATCATCGATGAAAGTAACCAGCACCCGCAACGAGAAAAGGCGGTTCGCTTAAAGGAGGAATGGCTGGATTGACGGGATGCCCCTCCAAACCGCTTATCAGTCTTTTTCCAGCCTTAATTCCCAGGAAAACCCATTGATGTTGGCCGTCAGCCACATCTGGTCGCCGGGCTCGTAGTTGTCGATATCCCAGCGTATTTCCTGGCCCTGCTGGCCGAGGATGAAATCCGGTGTGGTGAGCCGGGTTTCCGCGGAATTGATGGTGTAAACATCTGTAGGCAGGGGCGTCTGAGGCTGATTGAAGAGCTGGAAGGTGATCCTCAATTCTCCTTCGTTGTCTTCCAGTACGTAATCACTAAATCGCAGGGTGAGTTGTTCCACTCCACCTTCTCCCTGGAAACCCAGTAGTTCGGTGCCGTCTCTTCTGATGCTGTATGCTTCCCAGTTGCCTTCGATCTCAACGGCCATAGGGATTGGTTCGTCTTCATCCTGGCAGCTTGAAAAAAACGTTACCGTCAGTAGCCCGGCGAATATAAAAAGTATGAATCTCATAGTGGTATAAGTTTAAAATGGTATTGGCCTCCAATATGAAGGCTGCTGCCGTCGGCTGCAAGGCCAGTTTTTCAGGAAAATAAGCCTGCGAAGGCACTGTTTTGGAGTATTGAAACAAGGATTTCTTTGTATCTGTCTGATTACCAGTAATTTGTGTCTTTTGTGGCCATAGTAGTGCATAAGGGCGAAATTGACAGTTTCACAGGAATGCCTTACCTTTAAAAGCGAAATTTTCTTTGTACAGGAAAACCAAAGCCGAAAAAATGCAGAAGGCAAAGCTGGTCCTCGTCATGAGCGCTCTTCCGGAAAAAATGCTGGAAGATGCCCGCGGCTTCCTTCTCGGCAGGGTGTCCGGCACCCGCTCGCCGGTCATTAAATTATTTGATGCCCTGAGCCATTTTCATCCTCGTTATGAGGATAGCAAGCTGAGCCGGGAATACATCTTTCGGCGAACGTACTGGGGAGAACCTTTTAATGCCCAGAAGCTGCGCAACCTCATGACCGTACTGCTGCAGCATCTGGAAGACTTCCTGGTGTTGCGGGAGGTGGAGAGGGGAGGAATGGAATACAACCGCCTGTTGGCCAAAGCATACAAGAACCTGCGTTCTTCGGCCAACCTGAAGCGGGTGGCGGGAGATTCGGTACGGCAACTGGAAGAACAGCCTGCCCGGGGGCTGGACTATTACCGCCGCCTGGCAGCGCTGAAGCACGAACTCTTTTTCTACGCAGGATACCATAGCCTTGAGCAGGGTAGAGATGCCCTGCAGGCGCTGGTGGAGGCGGAAGAGGCCTTCCATCTGCTGGCCTGCATGGAATACGGAGCCGATACCCTGGTGCGCCGCCGCTCTCTCAAGGAAGGTATTCCGGTAAAAGGCCTGCAGGAGGCAGTGCAAAAGGCTGCATCCTATAATCCCCGGGAACATCCCGTGCTGGCTTTTTTTCCACTCTTGCTGCAACTATACCAGGAAGAGGGCAGTGACCGCCTTTACGAGGAGGTGGCCACTGCCTTTCAACGCCTGGAGAACCGCATGGGCCCATTTGACAGGGCGCTGGCCTATAAAACCATTGCCAATTATCTGTTGAGCCACTCCAACCGGGGCAGTTTAAAACATACCCGCCAACTGGTGGATATTTACAAGTTGGGCCTGGAAAAAGGCCTGCTCCTGGTGAAAGGCAGGATCTCGGCGGAGCGGTTCACCAATATTGTGGTCGCCGCTTTGCTGGTCCAGGATTTTCAGTGGGCGGAAGATTTCCTGGAACGGTACGAACCCGCCCTGGAAAAAGAGGTTAAAGAGACGGTTTCGCTATGCCGGGCCTACTGGCACTATCACCACGGCTGGCGCAAGGGCCGGCCCGAAGATTTTGAAACCGCCCTCGATTACCTGAACAAGGGTGAGTGGACTGGCCTCAACAACAAATTGCGACAGCGCTCTCTCCGCCTGCGTATAGGTTACGACTATCACCTGAATAACGGCATTGGGCTGGATGTGCTCATAGACTGGGCAATTAACTTCGAGCGCGCACTCAACCGCGCGAAAAACATTGCGGATGAAAAAGTAACCGCTTACAAAAGGTTTCTATACTTTTATAAAGAGTTACTGGAAGCCAAAGGGCTGGCAAGGCCGCTGAACGGCCAGCTTGAAAAACTGAAGCAGGTAATGGAGGAAGACCCCCCCACCGTCCTTACCGGTTGGCTTACAGAAAAGATTAAAGAGCTTTGAAACCCTTTCCCTCTTCCGCCGGCTCTAGCCATCGAGAATATCATCCGAGCCGATCCGCCCCTCTCCGCCGGCAGCAAGAGGTAAACTGCCTTCGGCCTGCTTTACCCCTTTCCGGTAAAGCTTAATTTTTTGAAATACAGAAATGGAGCACTCTATATCCGGCCTTTGCATGACAAACTGTTTTTGTGTGAATCACCAGTTTGTGCGGAAAAGGGCGGCCGGGTACCCAATGGGATGGCTATTTCTTTTTCCTATGCAACCCAGTCGTAATTTAGCACCACTCAATATAAAAGCATGGATTTTACACTATCGAAAACACAAAGGGAACTGCTAATGCAAACCAGGGCCTTCGCTCTGTCTGAAGTTGCTCCATATGCAGCCAAGTGGGATGCGGAGGAACACATCCCACGGGCTCAGATCCAGAAATATGCAGACGCAGGTTACTTCGGCATGACTTTCCCTTCCCGCTACGGGGGGCAGGGCCTTTCCGCCCTAGACGCCATTCTGGCCATCGAGGAAATAGCCCGGCACTGCGCCATCAGCGGCCGGCTGATCGTCGACCACAACTTTGGAGCGGCCATTACCATTCTCCACTTCGGTTCGGAAGAGCAGCGCAAGCGGGTACTGCCCGCCATCTGCAGCGGAGAAACGCTGATGAGCATCGGCATGACCGAGCCCGAGGCGGGTTCGGCACTTACCGATCTGACGACTTCGGCAACGGAAGAAAAAGGCCACTACCTCATCAACGGGAAAAAACACTGGATCACCGGAGCGGGAGAGCGGGAGTATACGCTGCTATATGCCCGCTTCAATGAGGTGCCCGGCCCCGCCGGCATAGGCGCCATTCTCATCCAGCGAAATATGCCGGGCTTCAAATTCGCTGGCCGCATTCCTTCCCTCGGCGTAAGGGGCGTGCAGGAGGGCATCCTGGAATTCGACAATATGCCCGTGCCCAAAGAAAACCTGGTTGTACCGCCGGGTTCAGCCTTCGGCAAGCTGATGTCAGCCTACAACGGCCAAAGGGTAGGGGCCTCCGCTGTGGCGCTCGGCATTGCGCAGGGGGCTTTCGATTACGCCAGAGATTATGCCGATGAGCGCCGGCAGTTCGGCAGGCGGATCACCGACTTTCAGGCCATGCAGTTCAAACTGGCGGACATGGCCATCGATATCGATGCCGCCCGCTTTCTCATCTACCGGGCGGCGGCCAACGCGAAATCGGCGATTACGGACCGCTATGAGTCCAGCGTAGCTAAAGTATATGCCTCTGAAATGGCCGTACGGGTGGCGAGCGAGGCCATTCAGCTCTGCGGGGCCCAGGGCTATAGCCGCGAACTGCCCCTGGAACGGATGTACCGGGATGCCCGCTGTTTTACCCTGGCCGGCGGTACGGCGGAAATGCAGCGCATCGGGATCGCCAGCCGCCTGCTCGGGCGTTCCATCCCGCAGGAGCGTTGATTGGCCGAAATTTTTTTAGAACACTTGTTCTAGACATAGAGATTTGGTACATTTGTTCTAAATTCCCGGAAATGAAAACAAATACTAAAATTGCCATTATTGGAGGCGGAATAGGCGGCCTGACGACGGCTATCGCCCTGCGCCAGAATGGGTTCGAACCTGTATTATATGAGGCTGCTCCCGAATTGCGCCCCCTGGGAGCAGGGATCGTCCTGGCCATTAACGCCATGCGCGTATTCGGCCGCCTGGGCCTGGCAAAGCGGGCGCTGGCATACGGGCACCCCTTATATCGTATGGAGATCGTCGATGAACAGTTCCGTACCATCAGCCGCACGGCCCTGGCGCCGCTCATCGAGGAATACGGCCTGCCCAACCTGGCCATCCATCGGGGACGCCTGCAGCAGCTTTTACTGGAGCACCTCCCTGAGAACACCGTCCGCCTGGGAAAACGCCTTAAAAAGATGCAGGAAACCAATGGCCAGGTGCTTGCCCGGTTTGAAGATGGGACGGCAGCGGAAGCCGATATCCTGATTGCTGCCGACGGCATCCACTCGCAGGTGCGCCGGCTGCTGTTCCCCGGCTATCGGGAGCGCAGCGCCGGGCAGGCCTGCT
>CAYVVK010000175.1:0-5860 GCA_964454855.1 uncultured Phaeodactylibacter sp.
GGCAGCACGGCGCAGGCAGAAAATGGTGAAAACTGGCGTTTTCGGTCAGACACTATATAGTTTGCAGTAGGCAGTTTACAGTTGGTAATACCCTGCCTTCAACTGCCCACGGCAAGCTGCCCCCTGCTTGACTGCCTACTGCCTACTGCCTACTGCCTACTGCCCACTGCAAACTGCAAACTGCATGACTGTCTACTGCTCACTGCCAACTGCCAACTGCGCGCTCACTCCAGCTTTCAGAATATCCATACAAAGCTCGATCTCCCGCAGGTGGGTGCGGAAGCTGAGCACCGCCAGCCGTATCCAGTATTCGCCATTGATGGTGGTGGAAGAGAGGAAGATGCGGCCGTCCTGGCGCACGTAATCCAGCAGCCGTTCGTTGAAGCGGTTGGCATCTCCCTGTTGGGGACGATAGCGGAAGATCATGATCGACAGGTCGGGCTCCGGGCCCACTTCGAAGCCGTACTGCTGGATCTCCTGGTAGAAATAGCGGCAGAGCAGTGCTTTCTCTTCCAGTGCCGCCCGGAAGGGTTGTACCCCGAACAGCTGAAGGGGCAGCCACATGCGCAGCCCCCGGAAATGCTTGGTCAGTTCCGGCGACAGGTCGGCCGGCGACCACTCTTCCCACTCTTTCTGGGCGTCCTGCATATAATTGGCCTTGTAAAAGTGAGACTGGTACTGGGCTTCCACATTTCTCATCAAGACCGCTCCCAGGCCGTAAGAGAGAAAGAGCCCCTTGTGCGGGTCAATAGCCACCGAATCGGAGCGCTCGATGCCCTGGAAGCGCTCTTTCAGCTCATTCACCAGCAGGAAAAAACCACCGTAGGCCGCATCGACGTGGAACCACATGCCGAACTGTTCCGCCAGGCCGGCGATCTCATCCAAAGGGTCCACGGCGCCGGTATCGGTGGTGCCGGCGGAGCCCACCACCATAAAAGGCTCCAGGCCATGGGCTACATCCTTACGAAGTTTTTCGTGCAGGCATTTGGTATCCATCCGGAAGTGTTTGTCGGTAGGGATGTACCTTATTACAGCATCTCCGAGGCCCGCAATACGCAAGGCTTTCTGCACGCAATGGTGTACCTGGTGCGTAAGGTACACCACTGCCTTTTCCACCTTATTGGCCTTGATGCCTTTGAAGTCGCGGGCAGTAGTGATGGCGATGAGGTTGGCGATGGAGCCGCCGGAGGCCAGGTTGCCGAGCGAACCTTCCGGATAGCCTACCAGTTCGCACATCCAGCGCAGCACTTCATTTTCAATACGCACCGCGCCGGGATTGGCGTAGAACAGGCCGGCGTAGCGGTTGGTGATGGCCGCCAGGTAGTCTCCCATAGCAGTAGGAAAAATGCCGCCGCCGGGCACATAGCCCAGGTGGCCGCCGGAGGCAGGGTTGATGCCGGCGCGGTCTACTTTGCTGCGAATCCCTTCCAGTAAAACTTCCAGGGGTTTTCCCTCTTCTTCAATGGGCAGGCTCAACTGGCCATCCTGGGGAGGCTCATCGTAAGCGTTGAGCTCTTCTATCCGATTGATGAAATTGTCGGCATACTGCTGAATGCCGGCATTCCATTGGTTGCGCTGTTCCTGTCCGGGTTCCAGCCGGCGGGCGCTTTGCTCCAGCTGTTTGATCTTATCTGTCATAAGGCTCTTTTTTCCTGGCTCGCAAACTAGGGAAAAAGGGAATGCCATGCAAAAGTGCTCCTATCAGGGAAGCGTAAAAAAATTAAGAAATAATTTGTTTCAAACAAAAAAATGTAATAAATTGCTTCTGCGCCTAAAATCTCTCTGATCTGATGATAAAAAAAGATACACTTTGGAAGGGTATTATTGAAGACCTGTCGGAGGACTTGCTCCTCTTCTTCTTCCCCGAAACTAAGGAACTCATTAACTGGGATAAGCCCTTTGTTTTCCTGGATAAGGAATTGCAGCAGTTATTTCCCGAGTCCGCCGAGACAAACAGGTACGCCGATAAATTATTTAAAGTATGGCTTAGGAGTGGTGAGGAACAGTGGTTTCTGGTTCATATTGAAGTGCAAGGCTACCCTGATGCTGACTTCGCCAGAAGGATGTACGAATACTACTACCGAATACAGGCGAGGTTTGGCCGATCGGTAACAGCGCTCGTAATTTATACGCATTCCAACCGCAGCTATCACTTTAAAGAATACCGTCACTCTTTTTTGGGGACTGAACTTCTGTACCGTTTCAATACATTTATTTTGTTAGACAATCCTCCGGAAGTTCTAATAGAAGTGGATAATATTTTTGCAACGGTTTTAGAAGCAGCATGGCAGGGGCTGGTTCATAAAAAATTGCAGGATGAGGAGCTCTTTCAAATGAAAACACAATTGGCCAGACGGCTGTTAGAGCGCAATTATCCCACAGCAAAAATTCGCCACTTACTAAAATTTATCCGGTTTTATGTGGACTTTGAACAAAGTAATTTTTCCCGTAATTTTGAAAAGGAACTTGAAAAGATAACCAAAACCAGATCACCAATGGGCATCGAAGAAGCAATCAGGGAAGAACTAAAAAAGCAAGCCTGGGAAGAAGGGCTAGAAGAAGGACGCGAAGAAGGACGCGAAGAAGGGCGCGAAGAAGGACGCGAACAAGGCTTAGAGTTAGCGGCAACCCAACTTCTCAAGAAAGGTTTCTCTGATGAATCTGTAGCTGAACTACTGCCCTTGCCTGTTGAAAAAATAAAGCAGATCAAGCAGCGACTGAAGGAAGAAGGGGAAATTGACAATGATCACAACGGGCAATAAGAAGAGTGGCTAAGCCTCCAGCACCGGCGCCACCATCCGCTCACTCTCTTCCCACAGCCGCTGCGCCAGCTCCTCATTTCGCGCCCGCTCCGAGAGCTTTCGCTGCTGCTGGTTTTCATCAAAAAACTTTCCGCTCGTGCCGTCCACTTCGGGAGAGGTGGCCAGGTAGGTGGAGGTCCGGGCACCGCGTTTTGTGGAGGCGGTAAACAAGCTGACCAGCCACCAGGCCAGCGAATGGTACCAGCGGGCATTTTTATTGCCCAGCCGGGTGCTGATCACCCCGGGGTGCAGAGCATTGGTATCGATGGCCGGATGGCGGCGCGCCATCTCACGGGTAAATAGTACATTGGCCAGTTTGCTCTGAGTGTAGGCTCTTAGGCCATCGTACTGTTCCGCCCCCTTTTCTCCCCGAAGGTTGTCAAAATCTATATTCCCACTCAGATAGGCCTTGGAGGAGACATTGACCACCCGTGGGTTCGGTGATTTTTTCAGTTCATCCATCAGCAGGTGGGTGAGCAAAAAATGCCCGAGGTGGTTGACGGCAAATTGCAGTTCAAACCCTTCTTCGCTTTTGCGGAGCGAACTGGTAAAGACGCCCGCGTTATTGATCAGCACATCCAGCTTATCATACCAGGCCTTGAAATGGCTGGCCGCCTGCCGGATGCTGTCAAAACTGGCCAGGTCGCAGCTGATGAAGCTCACCTTTTCGTTTTTGCTTTTCTTCTTGATGTCTTTCACCGCCGCTTCGGCCTTGTCGGTATTCCGGCAGGCGAGTATGATGGTATGCCCCCGTTTCGCTAATTCCATGGCTGTTGCCTTGCCGATGCCATCGTTTCCCCCGGTGATCAATATTGTTTTTTCTTCCTCCATATAGTGATTTTAAAAATGCCTTGGTATCCTATTAACAGCCTGAGAGGGCTAGTTGATTATTATCCTTCTGCAGGATTGTGTAAATTTAGCGGCTTAAAAAAAAATAAACCTATGTATCGCTACTCAGGAACAATATTGATCTTCAGTGTTTTACTCTTTTCCTGCAACCGCAAAACCGCCTGGAGCGGGAGTATATCGGCATTCCGGTGGAAACCGACGAAGGAGATTTTGACTATGTACGCGCCAAAGAAGGAGGGCTGGACGCTCCCTTCATGTCCATCTTCATCCCGGCTTCCTACCAGGACGGCCGCGCCAAGGCCCTGGCGGATACCCTCATCGATATGGTGCGGGGCATCGCCGAGGCCCATCCCGATAAATTTGCTGTGGCCGTCTCTCCGGCTGAAGTGGAAGCCAATTTCAAAAAGGGTATTGTTTCCCTGCCTATGGGCATGGAGAACGGCGCTCCCATAGAAGGCGACCTGAAGAACGTGAGCTACTTCCACGAGCGCGGCATCCGCTACATCACCCTCACCCACAGCAAGGACAACCACATCTGCGATTCTTCCTACGATACCACCGGCACCTGGAACGGCCTGAGCCCCTTCGGCAGAGAGGTGGTCCTGGAGATGAACCGCGTAGGCATCATGGTAGACATCTCTCACGTTTCCGACAATACCTTCTGGCAGGTGATGGACCTCGCCAAAGCACCCTGCATCGCTTCACATTCCTCCTGCCGCAAATACACACCCGGCTTCGAGCGCAACATGAATGACGAGATGATCAAACGCATGGGCCAGAATGGCGGCGTCATTCAGATCAACTTTGGCTCCACCTTCCTGGATGGTGAGATACAGGCCAAACGCGACGAACAGCGGGCCGAACTGCAGAAGCTACTGGAAAAGGAAGGCCTCAGCTACCGCGATGAAGCCGCAGAACCCATCATTGAAAAGTACCGCCTGGAAAATCCGAATCTGTACTCCGACGTGCAAATGGTGGCCAACCACATCGATCACGTTGTTGCACTGGCCGGCATCGACCATGTCGGCTTTGGCTCCGACTTCGACGGAGTGGGGGACTCCCTGCCCACCGGCCTGAAGGATGTGTCGCAGTATCCCAACCTCCTCTACGAACTTCTTAAGCGCGGCTATTCCGAAGAGGATATCGAGAAAGTCTGCTACAAGAATGTCTGGCGGGTTTGGAAGGAAGTGGAACGGGTAGCGGCGGAAATGTAAGCCTATTTCCGGTTAAACCAGACATCGTACTCGATATACTCCGCAATGGCATTGGCCACAGAATATTGCGGGCTGATCTTTACCACCCCCTGGCTGATGATGGGCGCTTCACTCGGCCCGACAGTATACACTTCAAAGCCGGCATTGGTAAACACTTCTACCGGGCCGGCGAAGTCCAGGATCTCCATGCCGTCGTGAATGAGAGCGGCGATGCGTAGCTTTTTTGGCTGAATGTCTTCCATCTGCTGTTGTTGGGGCCGTTCCAGGAGCGCCATGCCGCAGTGGGGGCAGCTGCTTGCTGCTTCAAAAGTAGAGACAGGAGAAATAAAAGCTTGTTCGTCATGGTGATTTCTTTTGGGCAAAGATAAGAGGTAGGGTAAAGCGGGGAAAGGACATTCGGGCGCAGTGGAGGGACATTTGTTGTGTTTAGGTGTTATTCAGATTTTTCCGGCAATTCGTATCTTTCCGGAAAGACAATCTCCCAGCCATGAAGAACCGATATGTTTTATTCCTGGCGTTCTTTCTGAGCGCCCCCCTTATTCTGTCTGCACAGCACAGCAGCCTGGAAAGGCAGCTTTTCAACCTGCCAGATGTCATTTTCAAGGCTATTGAAACCCCTGATGGCTTTGAAGCGGCCTACGAGCTGCAGATCCGGCAGCCCATCGACCACGAGCAGCCGGAGAAAGGCTATTTCTACCAGCGTGCCTATCTCTCGCACCGCAGTTTTAAGGCCCCCATGGTGATCGCTACGGAGGGTTATGCCCGGCCTTCCAACCGCCTGTACGAGCTTACCAACTACCTGGCCGCCAACCAGGTGGATGTCGAACACCGCTACTTCGGTGCCTCCCGCCCCGACAGCCTCAACTACCGCTACCTCAACCTGAAACAGGCTGCTGCCGACCTGCACCGCGTCCGGGAACTGCTGGGGAAGATATACAAAGAACCCTGGGTCAGCACCGGCATCAGCAAAGGCGGCCAAACCACCATCTTCTACCG
>CAYVVK010000175.1:5870-10695 GCA_964454855.1 uncultured Phaeodactylibacter sp.
CTACCGCTATTTCTATCCGGAAGACGTGGCGGCATCGGTACCTTACGTGGCGCCGCTGAACCTGGAACTTGCCGACGAGCGGATCTACGCCTTCCTCGATACCATCGGCACCGAAGCCTGCCGGGAGGCCATCTACCGGTTCCAGCGCCGCTTGCTGCAGGAGCGCGATGAAATTCTGCCCCGCCTGGAATGGTACGCCAAAGGCGCCGGGCATTCCTTTACCTACCTCAGCCTGGAAGAGGCTTTCGAATACGCGGTGCTGGAGTACCCCTTCTCCTTCTGGCAGGTAGGCGCCGCCACCTGCGAGGACATCCCCGATGCCGATGCAGCCAACCTGAACACCCTACTGGAGCACTTTATGAAGGTGGCCGGCCTGGATCTGTTTACCGATGAATCCATGGTGGCCTACGCCTCCCACTACTGGCAGGCGGGTACCGAGATGGGCTACTACGGCTACGAGACGGATGATTTTAAAGACTTGCTGGAAGTGCTTTCCGGAGAGCCCAGTGCCGTATTCATGCCCAATAAGGCTCCCACGACTTTCGAGCCTACCCTGGTGAAGAAGGTATACGACTGGCTGCAAACCGAGGGCGATCGTTTCATCTACATCAACGGCGGCATCGACACCTGGTCGGCTACCGGCGTGCCGCCTACCGATAATGTGGATGCCCTGTGGTTCGTCATGCCGGGCAAGGACCACACCAACGCCCGCATCCGCCAGATGACGGAGGCCGAACAGCAGGCTCTGTTGGCTAAATTGCGGAGCTGGATGGCGGCGCAGAAATAAAAAATGGAAAATAAACCTTAGTTTCGCGCCGGAAAGCTCTAATCAAACAAGTATAGAATGAGAAATACGATATTGTTACTGGCATTTATCATTTTTTGTGGCTACAGCCTTCAGGCACAGGAGGAAGTGAAACCGGAAGGAGACACAACCGTCTACACCGCCCTGGTGGAAATGCCCCGCTTCCCCGCCTGTGAACAGCTGGATACTACCATTCAGGCGAAAAATCAGTGTGCTCAGCAGCAGCTACTGGCCTTTATGTACAACAACATCGTCTATCCGATGGAAGCACGGCAGGAGGGCTACGAAGGAACTGTGGTGGCCTCTTTTATCGTGGAAAAAGACGGGAGCCTGAGCAATGCGGAGATCCTGAAAGACATCGGCGGCGGCGCCGGCCTTGAGGTGCTGCGTGTGATCGAGGGCATGAACCAGGCGGAGATCCGCTGGGTGCCGGGAAAGAAAGAGGGGGAGCCCGTGCGCGCCCGCTTCAACTTTCCGGTAAAATTCAAGCTGGAAGAAGTGCTGCCTTACACCATCCTGGGCCGCGACACGGTCTACAGCCAGTTTGAAACGCCTCTGGCCTTCAAAGGTGGAGCAGAAGCGCTGGAAAACTACCTCACTGAAAAGCTGAAGTACCCTGAATCCGGCCTGGATTCCTGCCAGATGGGCGTCATCGAACTGCAGATCCTCATCCGCCCCGGTGGCGAGGTCCGAATCCTGGATATGGTGGATTACAATAACCTGGGCTTCGATTTCTGGTATGCCGCCACCGACGCCGTGACTTCCACCTACGGTATGTGGCAACCAGCCACCTACGAAGGGCGCCCGGTAACGGCCTCCTACAGCCTGAGCCTGCCCTTCCTTCCGGAAGATGCTTCCTGCCAGGATGAACTGGAAAACTATAAGGCCGCTCACGAGCTGGCAGGGGAGGCCTCTCAGCTACTGGCGGAAGAGGACGCAGCGAAAAAAGAAGAAGGTATCGAGAAGCTGACCCGCGCCCTGGAAATGCTGCCCGACAACGCCAACTTCCTCATCATGCGGGGTGAGGCTTATATGGATATGCAGCGCTTCGACGAGGCCTGTGAGGACCTGACCCGCGCCCGGGAGATCGCCCTCATCAACTGGTACGATGGGGTGCTGCCGATGCTTTGCCGCTAACCGTACCTCCGAGCTTCCGCTCCGGCTGGAAAGCCGGAGGTACGGTTGCTGCTCCGAGCGGAAGCTCGGAGGTACGCTCAATAACAATTCGGCGCATACTCCCCGCTCATCGTCCGGAAGTACTTCTCTCCGTTGAGGTGTACCTTTTCGTCTATCAGCGATAGGGTATATTCCCAAACTTCGCCATTGTAAAATGTCAGTTTAAGCACAGGCTCGCCGGCCACATTCACGGCTACTTCCCACTGGCCATGCCCGCCCTGCTTGCTATTGCTGTAGGCGGAAGACACATCACTGCCCATGCTCATATTATTTCTTCCGGAATATAGAAAATACCCCTGGCTGCACAGGTCGATCTCCTTCTTGAGGTTGTACCCGCCGCTGATGCCGCCGTCGGTGTAGGAAGGGGAGGAATAGGATTCCATATAGGTAAGCTTCACCCCGGAGAGGTGCTGCTTCCACTGGTCGACGATGGGCCCGGTTTCAGGCTTGGCGAAGGAAGCGCTGTTCTTCACCTGCATGGCCAGGTTTTTGAATTTATCGGAATACTGGTTGGCCTGCGCCATGGCCAGTATGGTCAGGCCCGAACCCTGCGGGTTGAGCAGGCCGATGGCGTAGCATTTGGCGGGCTGCCATTCCACCGTGCCGGAATAGACGGCGCCGATGGCCGTGGGGCTGAGCTGCTCAATCTCGCTCTGCAGGGCCAGGCTGGTGCCGTTGGCCTCCTGTATGCCGATGCGCGCCTGGGTTTTCAGCTCTTCCAGCGTTTTATACTCATGGGTAGTGATCAAAACGAGCCCCGGCTCGGTTTGCGAAGCGATAAGGTAAACGCCGTCGCCTTCCTGCCCGATCCAGCCATCGGGGATCTGGAAGGAAATGCCGAGGTGCTTGTATTCTACCTTGCCGGTTTGCTGGGCGAAGGATAGCTGGAGGAGAAGAAGGAATAGAGTGGTGGTAAGAATAGGTTTCATGGTGGTGTTATTTTTGCCGCTCGGCGGCTAAGGCCCGCCCAGCGGCTAGATCGGGGAAAGCCGCGGGGGGACTGAAGCCGCCACGCGGCAGCTAATTTAGCACATTTTGGTTGAAAAATATCATGGAAAGGGCTTGCGGAATTTGAGGAGATTGGTAAAATCAGCAGGGGGAACATTCACCCTTACCGGAGCGCCGGATTCATCCGGCCCAGCTAAAAGCAAGAGCGAAAGTTAAAACTTGAAAAGGGTAATTACGTAGCAAAGATTACGGTAGGGCTGCGCCCACCCTCAAACCATGGCTTGAGCCTTGCCGGATAAATTCCTGCCTACCTGGCAAGTTCGGCAGGCGGCGCTACAGAATCTGCAACTTAGCAAACTTCAGCATGATCCGCCGCTGCTGCGGCTCCGAAGCCCCCCGGAAAAAGATCGTCGCAATGCGGTTGTCCTTCCCCCCGTCGATACTCAGCACTTTCCCTTCCCCAAACTTCAGGTGCAGCACCTTCATGCCCGCCTGTATCTGATCCGAAGGCGCCGGCTTGAAATCCTTGGGGTCGGCCTGCGGGACGGAGGGGCTGCCAGCCCGCCGTTTGAAACTGCCGCTCACCCGGGCGCCGCTACTTTCGGAACCGTTCCCCCCGTCGAAATCGGAAAAACCACCGGAGCGGCCGCGTATCTGCGCGGTGCTTTCCATATGTTGAACGGGCACTTCCGTCAGGAAGCGGCTGGGCTCATTGTAGCGCATCGTCCCGTAGCGGTAACGGCTGTTGGCGTAAGATAAAGTGAGGAACTGCTCGGCGCGGGTAATGGCCACGTAGAACAGGCGCCGCTCCTCGTCCAGCCCTTCGGGCGTGTCCATGGCCATAAAGGAGGGAAAGAGTTTTTCTTCCAGGCCTACGATAAAGACCGATTTAAATTCCAGGCCTTTGGCGGCGTGTACCGACATGAGGGTGACGTGGTCGTTGGCTTCCTCTTCATCATCCAGGTCGGTCAGCAGGGCGATGTTCTGCAGGTAGCTGGCCAGCGATTTGTCGGGGATGTTTTCCGTGTCGATCACGGTATCTTCTTCCACGAAGGACTTGATGCCGTCGAGCAGGGCGTTGACGTTCTCCAGGCGGTTCATCCCCTCTACGCTATTGTCTTTTTTCAGCTCATCCAGTATGCCGGAGCGTTTGGCGATGTAGTCAGCCAGCTCATAGGCTGTATCGGTTTCGGCGCGGCGGGCAAAGGACTTGATCATACGCACGAACTCGTTGATGGACTCCTGGGCGCGTTTGCCCACCTGCGCGCTACCCAGGCAGTCCCACATGGGTTTGTCCACCTTGCTGGCCAGGGTGCTGATCTTATCCACCGTGGTTTTGCCGATGGCCCGCTTCGGGTAGTTGATCACCCGCCGCAGGGCCTCTTCATCCTGCGGGTTGACAGCCATGCGCAGGTAGGCGATCATATCTTTTACCTCTTTACGCTGGTAGAACGACAGGCCGCCGTATACCTTATAGAGAATGTTGTAGCGCCTCAGATATTCCTCGAATACGCGCGACTGAGAATTGGTGCGATAAAGAATGGCGATCTCACTGTTGCTGAGGTGAAATCGGTTTTTTTGCTCCAGGATGGTGTCGGCCACCCGCTTACCCTCCTCTCCGTCGGTCATCGCCTTGATGATCTTGATGCGCTGCCCTTCGCCCTTGTCCGACCAGATGGTCTTTTGTATCTGTTTGCGGTTGTAGGTGATCACCTCGTTGGCCGCCTGTACGATGTGCTCGGTGGAGCGGTAGTTTTGCTCCAGCTTGAACACCCGGATGCCGTGCGGCTTGAAGTCTTTCTCAAAGTCTAGGATGTTCTGAATGGTGGCGCCGCGGAAGGCGTAGATACTCTGGGCGTCGTCGCCCACTACGCAGATGTTGCGCTCGCTGCCCTC
>CAYVVK010000176.1:0-10621 GCA_964454855.1 uncultured Phaeodactylibacter sp.
GGCGACCCACTCCAGGGCTTCCTGAGAAATATTGAGGATGGTGGTGCGGCGCACAAAACCATCGCGTTGCAGCAATTCCCTGATCTGCAGGCGGGCGATGCCGAGAATGTGGTTCAACCCGAGCGGGCTGAAGATGACGATCTTATCGATCCGGTTGATGAACTCCGGCCGGAAGGCCTTTTCCACTTCCCGGCGGTAAATGTCTCCCAGGCCCGCCTGTTCCGGTTGATACCCCAGCAGGGTATTGGCCTGGCGGGCGCCGATGTTGGAGGTCATGATGATGATGGTGTTGGTGAAGTCCACTGTGCGGCCCAGGCTGTCGGTGAGCCGCCCGTCATCCAGCAGTTGCAGCAGCAGGTCGTGTACCCTGGAGTCTGCCTTTTCGATCTCGTCCAGAAGGATGATGCCAAAGGGGCGGTAGCGGACGGTGCCGGTGAGTTGCCCTTCGGGGTTGTAATCATCGCCGATGAGCCGTTGTACGGCCTCTCCATCGATGTACTCATTCATGTCGAAACGGATGAGGTGGCTCTCGTTCCCCATGAGGTATTTACACAATACTTTTGCTGCCTGGGTTTTTCCCACACCGGTGGGGCCGGTGAAGAGAAAAGAGGCCAGGGGTTTGCTCTTGTCGGCCAGTTTGGCCTTAACCAGGTGTACGATGTCGGCCAGGGTGTCCACCGCAGCCGGTTGGCCGACCAGTTCCTGGCCGATGGTTCGCCGGACCTCTTCCTCCTGGAATTGGCGGGAGGAGTCAAATATTCGTTCTTCGAGCCCGCTGAATGCCTGGAACTCTTCTCTTACCTCCGAGGCGTTTACCTCCCGGAAGCGGTATTTGACGGCCAGTTGCTGCATCAGGCGCATGATGCTGCCGGGAAGAGGCTTATGGCGCAGGTAATTCCGTTGAATGGCCAGCAATTGCTGGATGGCCTGTATGCTGATCGAATTGTTGTTCTCCATTTCCAGCAGCTGGCGCTTTGTGAGGATGATCTTTACGGCGGTTTTCAGAGGAGGTTCCTGCAGCCTTATGGCCTGGAAGAGGCTGCTGAACCGCCGGCCTTTTTCCTGAAGGATCTTCCATTCCTCCGGGCTTGCGATGAGGAGCAGCTGCAGTTGCCGCTTTTCCAGGTAGGGCCTCAGCACATCGCTGAGGGCCATATTGTTCTGGGCGGATTTGCCAATCCGCAGCAGGGCCACGGGATTGTCGATGAGCAGGATATCTCCGGCTTTACCCTTATCGGCGGGCTGCCGCACATAGGCCAATATAGACTCAAAGCGCTTTTGCCACATCCCTACAATGCTCATTCCGGAAATGATGCGGGTAGGGTCTATTTGCCAAACGCGCTGGCTGCGTCCGCTTTTGGGCCGGTAATAGCCACTTTCGTACCGCCAGATGGCCTCATGGACGACGGTGTGCTTCCCTACGCCTTCCGGGCCGATGATCGCAATAGGCGTATTGCCATGTTGGAACAGGGCCTGATAGAGTTGCTCCACCAGTTCTTCCCGGAAGTAGGCGCGCTGAAGCTCGGCGGGGTAGAGGCTGTTGAGATCCTGCCCGGCCCTTTCGATCTCTATGGCGCCGTTGAATTCCGTATCCTCCATAAGGTTGGCCAGAAACCAGTTGTCACTCGGGGCATCGAACCGAAATGGCGACTGCCCGATATGAATGGGCACCTCCAGGGTAGTGATGAATTCGCGGCGGCCGGCGAAATAGCTTTCGGCATCAAACTCTTCTTTCTGCTCCTGCCGGAACTGGCGCAGCAGGTTCTTGATCACCCGCTCTGCTTCCTGCTTTACGGATACCCTGCCATGTTTGTCCGCCCTGGCGATGAACATGAAATTGTTTAGCTTGGGAAGGCCAATAAATGTCAGCCCCCGGAGCTTGAAACTGATCAGGCCGAAAGGGCCGCTGACGTACTGCCGGCCCAGGTTGAAACTGAAGTGGAACTGATGGTACGCCAGTTCCGGGCGGAAAAGAAACCATAGCAACTGCCGGGAGCTCTCGCGGCTCAGTTCATATCCCTTGAAGGCCTGGCGTACTTCTTTCTGAAATAAGGCCACCGCATTGTCATATCTGCGATGAGCGGCTACCGGGTAGGGCGAAAAGATCGGCCGCAGGTAATAATGGGGCTCGTCCTCCACCTGAATGTCGGTTGCCAGAACGGGAATATTTAACTTTACAGTCGCCATAGCCAGTTACTTAGCTGCGAAAGATAACAAACTTATAAAAAAGGGAACCTAATACAGGGACAAAAGGCATTTTGAACCGCCCTGGGCAAAGCTTGCAGCCGGAAAACCACAAAGAGAATTTTTTCTTTTTTTTGGTGAAAATAGTTACCCCCAACAGACCGATTTCTTATATTTAGTAGTTGAACAACAAAAAGGGTTTTACTGAATGGCCGAAGAGCACCTTCATACGGTATACAAAAAATTCAAGTTCCGTGAGCTGAAAGTCTACGCCTCAACGGAATGGCTGGCGGATAACAAGAAGAAATACCGCCAGGTATTCGACCGCTATGAGACGACCTACGTCTATGCCGAGCTCTCCTTCTTTAACAAGATGTTTGATGTGGAAGACTGGGAAGTGGACGTGGAGCTCAAGTGCTATTCCATGAAGAAATCCCAGAAGCTTCTCTGCTCTCTGCCCTTCCGGCGCAAGGTCAGCAAGTATGACCATATCATGTATATCCGGGAGGGCTGGGGCAATAAGAACGAAGGCGCTTTCTGGAAAAAGGGAACCTACTACTGGGAGGCCTGGATAGAAGGGGAAAAGGTGGCCACCAAGTACTTCTATGTAGAAGATGCCGGCGAGGAAATGCTGCTCGGAGAGAACCTCTACCTCGAGGTGCAGTCCCTGAAACTATATGAAGGCCCCTACGACGATGTCATCGAGGACGAGCGCATCTATTACAAAACCTTCGGCAGTGAGGAAACCCGCTATATCTACCTGGAGATCAGCCTGCGCAACCTGCTGGCCGACAAGTCCTGGCACTGTGAGCTGTTTACCAAGTTCTACAATGACGCCCGGGAACTGAAAGGGCAGGTCGTGCGCCTGCAGCGCATCGACAAGCGGGATGATACCATTCGCATTACCGCCGGCTGGGGGTCCAATGTGAAAGGCTCCTGGCGCCGCGACCGATACACTGCGGAGATCATATTTATGGATAAGCTGCTGGCCGTAGTACCCTTTGAAGTATCCGATGATTTTGAAGAGGGAGTCGCCGGAGTGCTTTTACCTGACCGGCAATCTCCAGTCATCCTCAGCCCGGACGACAGCTTCAACCAGACTTTTGAGGAGGTCATGGCCAAACTCAACGCGCTGATCGGCCTGGATGCCATTAAAAAGCAGGTGCTCGACCACGCCAAATACATACAGTTCCTGCAACTGCGCAAAGAGAAGGGTTTCAAAGAAAAAGAAGAGATCAACGTCCACTCTGTATTTATCGGCAATCCGGGCACGGGAAAGACCACCGTAGCGAAAATGATGGGCCTGCTGTATAAAAAAATGGGCCTGCTGACCAAAGGGCACGTGCACGAAGTGGATCGCGTGGACCTCGTGGGCGAGTACATCGGCCAAACGGCGCCAAAAGTTAAAGAGGCCATCGAGAAGGCCCGGGGAGGAGTGCTTTTCATCGACGAGGCCTACGCCCTGGCCCGTTCCAATGACGACAGTAAGGACTTCGGCCGGGAGGTGATCGAAATAATGGTCAAAGAGATGTCCAACGGGCCGGGAGACCTCGCGGTCATTGTCGCCGGCTACCCCAAGGAAATGAAGCACTTTCTGGATTCCAACCCCGGCCTGAAATCCCGCTTCAAGCTGTATTTCGAGTTCTCCGACTACCTGCCTCAGGAATTATCTCAGATCGCTGATTTTGCCTGCCGGGAAAAGAGTGTGACGCTTACCACCGATGCAAAGGAAAAACTCGATGAGATCATCATCAACGCCTACCGCACCCGTGATCGCTCCTTCGGCAACGCCCGTTTCGTATACGATATCATCGAAAAATCCAAGATCCACCTGGGCCTGCGGGTCATGTCGGAGGAAGACCCCAAGAGCCTGGCCCGGGAAGTGCTCTCCACCATTCAACTCGAAGATGTGGCAAAGATAGAGGTCGAGGCCAAGCCGGAACTGCCCAATATCCCGGTGGATGAACCCCTGTTGGAGGAATCACTGGATGAACTCAGCCGCCTGGTCGGTATGGCCAATATAAAAGCCCAGATCGGCGAGTTGGTGCGCCTGGTGCGTTTCTACCGGGAGATCAAGCGCGACGTGCTCAACAGCTTTTATCTGCATACCGTTTTCATCGGCAATCCGGGCACGGGAAAGACTACCGTGGCGCGTATTCTCACCAAGATCTATAAAGCGCTGGGGGTACTGGAGCGCGGCCATATGGTGGAAACCGACCGGCAGGGACTGGTGGCGGGCCATGTAGGCCAGACGGCCATCAAGGCTGCGGAACGTATCGATGAGGCCATGGGCGGGGTGCTCTTCATTGACGAAGCTTACTCCCTGACCATGGGCACTCAGAGCGGCAGCGGAGACTTCGGCGAGGAGGCCATTCAAACCCTGCTTAAGCGCATGGAGGACCACCGGGGGAAATTCTTCGTCTTCGTAGCCGGATATCCGGATAATATGGAAACCTTCCTGAAGGCGAATCCGGGCCTGAATTCCCGCTTTGACAAGATCCTTAAATTCGAAGATTACTCGCCGGAGGAACTCTGTAACATCGCCCTGCAGATGTTCTCCGAAGAAGGCCTCAGGCCGAATCCGGATGCAGAAGAACACATCAGTGAATACCTGGGCTTCCTCTACGAATACCGCGACAAATACTTTGGCAATGCCCGGTCGGTGCGCAATATCGTCAATGAGGCCATTAAGAATCACAATCTCCGCCTGGCAGCGCTCAGTGCGGAAGAACGCGCCCAGACTCCTTCTAACATCCTTACGCTGGAGGACGTGTCTACTTTCAAAGCCGATAAGAGCGGCTTTGTATTTAATAAAAAATCCATCGGGTTCCGGCGCCAGGCCTCGGATCAGTGATAGCGGCGGCCCTCCCCGCCTGTAGTTTCCTCAGAAAAATCCCATTCGCCACGGCTTGTACTTTGACCGGATGAGGGTGAAATGCTGCTTTTCCCGCGCTTCCTCGCGGAAGAATAGCAGCCCTATCTGGTATAGGTCCACAGAAATACGGACCCGGGGGTGCTTTTTCATACGCTCCCATGCCTGTTCCATCTCTTTTGACCAGTGTATGTCGGCAATGATGAAAACGCTGTCGGCATGGGCCAATTCAAGGCACTGTTCGAAATAGCGAAGGCTGGCTCCGCTGCGGTGGTCTCCATCCAGGTAGAGGTAATCCAACTGCTGGAAGTTTTTCAGCGCTCCGGGGAGTTGCTCCTCGAAGGGGCCTACCAGCAGGTGCACGGCGGGGACCCCCACCTGCCGGAGGTGCTGAGCGGCCAGGCGCGCCGTTTCCGGGCAGCCTTCTATACTAAAAAAGGGGGTACGGCGGGCAGCACAAGATTGATAGGCCGTGGAGAACCCCAGAGAGGTGCCCAGCTCCAGCATATTGCCGGGCTTGGTGAAAAGCACCAGGCGAAACAACAAGCTGCCGAGCCGGGGCGAAACGGCCGAGTGGCGGGCAAGGCTGCGCACTTTGCGCCGGGAACTGCCGGTAAGCCGGGACCCCGCCCCGTAATCCCTGACGTGGATTATCGTATGGTCTCTCAACAGCAAACTCCTCAACTGCTCGATATCGCGGAAGGCATAGAAATAACGGCCATCCTCCAATACGGCTTTGGCAAGTTCGAAGATAAACGGCGAATGCGTGTCGTACAGTGTCTGAGCCCGCCAGTAATACTTCAGGTATCGCCCCGCCATTTTCAGATAGAGTAGTATCCATTTCATCATTGAAGCGGAAAATAGAAAGTTTCGCGAAAATAAAAGAACTAACTTTTACCTGTTTCTGCCTGCTGCAGGCAAAGGCCCAAGAAGATTGTGGCCCCGGCAGGCATGGCTCTTTTCAGAAAAGGAGATGTCCTCCTGCCCGGATAAACCAATGGCGCCTTTTTTTGTATTTTTGCTGAAGCAGCCGATGCGCCGCCGGTAAAAAAAGAGGCCTGGACTGCAACTAAGGCTTGTGTGGCAACGTTAAAATATTCGCACCTTTAATCCTGCCCCCAAGCTTCGCAGCAACACGAAAAAATTGGCAATATCTTCCCCTGCACATAGTGGCAATGCGGTTAATATTGCGTCATAGATGTATAAACAAACTTATCCTAAAGCAAAAATTGCATTTTAATGAAGCTGAGATTGAATTTGATATGCCTGAGCCTCCTGCTGAGCCTTTCGGTAGCTTTCTCCCAGACTAGCGCGCCCCAAAACTGGTTCCATATGGATCCGGTTACCGAAGAGCTGCCGGGCGTGGCCACCGAGCGAGCCTATGAGGAATTGCTGAAAGGCAAAACAGGAAAGGCCGTAATAGTAGCGGTACTTGATTCCGGAGTAGATTATGAACACGAAGACCTCGATGACGTCATGTGGGTCAACGAGGATGAAATACCCGGAAACGGTATCGACGATGATAAAAACGGCTACGTGGATGACATTCACGGCTGGAACTTCCTGGGTAATGCCCAGGGCGAGAACGTGCAGTATGACAATCTCGAAGTTACCCGCCTGTTCCGCAAATACCATAAGAGGTTTGAAGACAAGAATGGGGATGAGCTGTCCAGGAAAGAAAAGGCCGACTACGAGAAATACCAGGAGTACAAGGACGTGATCGAGAAGAAAAGAGCGGAGGCCGAAGAAGAGACCGGCACCATGGCGGCCATCGCTACTGCCATCAATAAGCTGGCCGAAGAGATCGGTAAGGATGAAATAACTGCGGAAGACCTCAAGGAGTTTCAATCCGACAACCCGCTGCTGGGATACGCCAGGCAGATCGCCCAGGCTATGATGGCCGAAGGGCACTCCTTCGAGGCCATACAAAGAGATATCAACGATTACGCCGAGCATCTCGTGGCCGAATACGAGTACCACTACAATCCGGAATTCGACTCCCGCGGCATTGTCGGCGACGACTTTTCCGACCCCTACGACCGCAACTACGGCAATAATGATGTGGAGGGCCCTGATGCCCAGCACGGTACGCACGTGGCCGGCATCATCGGCGCCGAGAGAGACAACGGGCTGGGTATGAACGGTGTGGCCAGAAACGTCCGGATCATGTCCGTTCGCACTGTGCCCGATGGCGATGAACGCGATAAGGATGTAGCCGCTGCTATCGTATACGCTGTGGATAACGGCGCTTCCATCATCAACATGAGCTTCGGCAAAGGCGCCTCTCCCCGTAAAGATGTGGTAGACGAGGCCGTTAAATACGCGCTGTCGCGCGATGTGCTTATCGTTCATGCTGCCGGTAACGATGGCAAGGAAGTGACTGCCGAGAATAACTTCCCCACTGATGAATTCTCCAAGCGGGGTTTCCTGAACCTCTTTGGCCCCAAATACGCCAGGAACTGGATCGAAGTAGGCGCCCTGAATTACAAAGGCGGAGAAAACCTGGTGGCTTCCTTCTCCAACTACAGCCCCAGTAATGTAGATATCTTCGCTCCCGGTATGGAGATCTATTCCACCGTGCCCGGCAATGAATACGAAAACCTGCAGGGTACCAGTATGGCGGCGCCGGTCGTTGCCGGAGTAGCGGCTATGCTGCGCTCTTACTTCCCCAGCCTCACTGCCCCGCAGGTGAAGCAGATCATCATGGAATCGGCGGTGAAGCAGAAAGTAAAAGTGACACGGCCCGGTTCGGAAGAAGTAGTGCCCTTCAGCCAGCTCAGCGTCACGGGTGGCATTGTCAATGCCTACGAGGCGGTCAAAATGGCCAGCCAGGTAAAAGGCAAGAAGAAAGGAAATGTCAGAGCCGATGCGGAAGGCACAGACGGCAAGAAGAAAGAAAAGAGCTCGGTAGTCGTACCGTAGGCCCCGTGGCCAGCTTTCACTCCAACAGCCATATACGAGGCGGCATCAGGGGATGCCGCCTCGTGTTTTTACAGGGGCCGGGGAACCACTCTATCTGATGATAACCTCCTGGATATACTCCTCTCCCAATTCCTCATTGAGCAGCTTCTTGATCTTGTCTTTGCCGTAGGAAAGTTCCTGGCGTAGCGATGCGGACTCAATGGTGATGAAAAGTTTATTTCTGGAGACCCGGATATCACGAGTGTAGCCGGCAATAGAGGGGCCCATCAATCGTGCCCAGGCTATTTTAATGCGGGTTTGGTTGAGCTTGCCGTTGAGGCGGTACTGCTCGAGCATGGCCCTGAGGGCGTCTTTGAGGCTTTGTTCATTGCCGGGTTTGGGCTGGTCACTCATGTGTTGATTTTTTATGGGCGGCCCCGCTTTCGATCTCATACTTGAGGAAATCGTGGCCGAACTTGTGAATAATGGCCTCCAGGCGGCTTTCATCCGTATCGGTGATGAAGGCCTGGCCATAATCTCCTTCCAGCAGCAGGGCCAGCAGCTGGCTTACCCGCTGGCTATCCAATTTATCGAAAATATCGTCGAGAAGCAGTATGGGCGGGACCTTTTTTTCCTGCATGAGCACGCGGTACTGCGCCAGCTTGAGTGCCAGAACAAAAGACTTGAGCTGGCCCTGAGAGGCAAATCGTTTCAACGGATAACCCTCAATGGAAAAATCCAGGTCGTCCTTATGAATACCCACGGTAGTGCGTTGGAGAATACGGTCCTTTTCGGCAGCCTGGCCCAGCAGTTTTTCAAAGGGGCTGTCCAGCAGTTTGGAGTTGTACAGGCAATCGACGCTTTCCGCACCGCCGGAAATTTGCCGGTACAGTTCCTGCAGTAGTTCCCGGAAGCCTTCCAGGAAATTCCGCCTGGCTATGTGTATGGCCGCTCCCGGTATGATCAACTGGCGGTCGTAGGCTTCCACCAGTTCGGTATTATAGCCGCCCTGTTCCCCGAACTGTTTCAACAGGGCATTGCGCTGGCTGAGCACCTTATTGTAGGTGATCAACTGCTGCAAATACCGGTTATCGATCTGGGAGAGGGTGTTGTCGAGGAAGCTGCGGCGGGTTTCACTGCCTTCGGTGGCCAGGGCCGTATCGTCGGGCGCGATCATGACTACGGGCAACAGGCCGACGTGTTCCGACAGGCGGCTGTAGGGCATGCCATTGCGCTCCAGTTCCTTTTTCTTGCGGGGCATGACCTTGGCCACGATCTTTTCTGCTTTGTCCTTCCGGCTGAAGTGGCCTTCCAGCCGGAAGAAATCTGTGCCATGGTAGCATAGCAGGCTATCCGGGGTATTGAAATGGCTTTTGCCCATACACAAGTAGTAGACGGCGTCGAGCAGGTTGGTCTTGCCCATGCCATTCTTCCCTACGAAGCAGGTCAGGCCAGGGGCGCAGTCTATGGCCTGATATTCGTAGTTCTTGAAGTTGGTCAATATGAATCGGTCGAGCTGCAAGGCTAGGCTTTGTGTTTATTATTGCTCATGATATTATCCAGGGTCCAGTCTATCGGGGTATCGCCGGGGGCCTGGCGCACGGGGCAGCCCTCCACCTGGCAGATGCGGCAGTTTTCCGGAGGTTCACAGGGGTCGACGTGAATGAAGAACTCTACGGGTACGGTACTGTGGGCTCTAAGCAGTTTTTCAAGCTCTTTCACCTCTCCATGAGATTCCCGGGTATCGAGGTACCAGGGTACAGTCATGTGACAGTCGACATGCAAGGTGGCGCCGTATTTGATCACGCGAAAGTTATGAATATCTATCCATTTATTGCGCCGGTATTGCCGCAGGGTTTCCACCAACTCCCGGTTGAGTTGATAGTCCGCTTCGTCCATGATGCCGGCTACAGACTGCCGCAGCAGGCGGAAGCCGGTGTAAAAAATGATGCCCCCGAAGATCAGGGCGACCAGGTTGTCGAGCAGCGGAATACCGGTGGCAATTACCAGGCCCAGGCCGATGACCAGGCCCAGGGAGGAATAGGCATCGGATTTGAGGTGCTGGCCGCTGGCCACCAGGATGAGGGAATTGTCTGCCTTCCCCCTCTTTTGCAGAAAAAAACCCATACCGTAGTTGATGGCGCCGGCCAGCGCAGTTAGCAAAAGGCCAATGTCGAGTTGATGCAGCTCCTGCGGATAGACAATATTATAACCCGCTTTCACCCAAATGGCGAGGCCGGCGAGCAGAATGAGTGCACCTTCAAAACCTGCGGACAGAAATTCGATCTTACCGTGGCCGTAGGGGTGGTTGCGGTCGCGTGGCTTGGCGGAGAGGATGATGCTGTACAGGCCAAAGCCGGCGGCCGCTACGTTGATGATGCTCTCCAGTGCGTCCGTAAGTATGGCATTGGAATTGGTGAGCCACCATGCGGTAAACTTCGCCCCCATAAGCGCTATGCCCACCAGCAGGGCGAAAAGCTGAATCGAAAAATTGCGCTTTCCCGGATATTGAGCCAAATTATTCTTTTTAATGATCGCAAAAGCTTGCGCAAAATAAGGGCCAGGCCGTTCAGATCAAAGAAATAGTACCGAGCGCTCGCCTCATTTTAAGGCCTGGCTGGCGGGGGAGTAGGGCAGTAGGCAGTGGGCAGTAGGCAGTGGGCA
>CAYVVK010000177.1:0-9649 GCA_964454855.1 uncultured Phaeodactylibacter sp.
GTAAACGTAGGGAGGGATATCAAGCGAAGCGGCATGCCCGTAAGCATAGTCGAAGGGCACGGCCTCCGGCGCCCTTCACATCTTCACCAATCGTTTGGACACCTGTTTATCGCCTTTCATGGCGGAGAAGAAATAATCGCCGGGGGGAAAGCTCGCCGTTTCCCAGTTGATGGAGGAATTGGGTAGCAGAGAGGTCTCGTACAGCGCCCTGCCCTGGCGGTCGGAAAGGATGAGATGCAGCGCGCGCGCTTCCCGGTTAATGATCTTCAGGGAATCCTGGAAAGGGTTGGGCATGACCTCGATCTCCAGTTGGAAGCCTTCTCCGGCCAGGGGCCCGCTACTCTGCTCGTCGAAGCCGGCGGAAGCCAGGGCGTGCCGGGGAATAAGCGGAACGAGGGCAGTAGCAGATCCGACAGGCGGGGGCAAAGCGGTGGCCGGCCGTTCCTGCTGCACTATGGCGCGGTTTGGCGCTTGTTCCTCCGGCAGGAATTCCGGGCTTACTTCTTCCGGGCCATGTATTACCCTCGCGACGGCAGCCAGCAGGGAATATTCATTGCGGGCATCCTTGCCGAGTTCCCAAAGCATAACCCCTCCGGCCTGTTCCAGGGCGAGCTCTGTTTTGGCCGTTACGGTGATGATGCCGTTGTAGTAAGTATCTCCCACCTGGTCGACATGCGCGTAGGCGGGGTTATTGGCGACGATCTCCCCGAAGTTGACGGAGCGAACCCGTTGCGGGTCGGAAAAATCCCAGCCATAAAGGGGCAGGCCGAGGACGATCCGATCAGCAGGCATGCCCAGGTTTTTCCAGTAGGTAAGGGAGGAGATGGCCAGCGAATAGGGAGAATGAGGCCCCGGCCGCTGCGGCGCAAAATGCCCGGTGAGGTCATAGGCCATGACATTGAGGAAGTCGAAGGCCAGCATGGCCTCATCAGACATGTGTTTATAACGATGGGCCGCCGGCACGGCGGCGCACAGGAGCTTTCCCTCGGCATGCAGCGAATCGCGAAGTTCCAGCACAAAGCCGTTGTACTGCGGGTTGACGTGTTTCCACTCCAGGTCCACATCCACCCCATCCAGGCCATTGGCCCGCACGTATAGCATGATCTTATGGATGAAGGCCGAGCGGTTCCAGGGCATCATGAGGCGCTTCCAGGCCTCGGCCCATTCCGGTTTCAGCGCCCCGCCGGCCAGGGAGATAAGTACTTTGACACTGTCTTTGTGCGCGCGTTCCACCACTGGCCGCAGATCAGCGCCGCCTGCGCTGAGGTAGCCCGATTCATCAGGGTTGGCAAAGGCGACGCAAAGATGCGTCAGCTTATCGAGCTCAATCTGGCCGGCCATCCAAAAGCGGTAATACGGCAGGTAGCCCACTACCCGTGGCTGTTGCTGGGCGGCAAGCATCAGAGAAGAACACACAAGGCAGGCAAACAGCAGGAATCTGAAGATCTTTCGCATTGCTTATCGGTGGAAATTTGGGGCTTAATATAGGAATTTTCTTCAAGCTTGCCTACTGCTCTTCCCCTTCGGAATTAATATCGATATCCATCAGGACGGTTCCCTCTTCTTCCCTGAGTTGCCTGGTTTTCTCCTGAAAATCCTGCCAGTTCAGGCGATTTTCCAGGTGCCCGCCCTCATCCTCTTTCTGGTAAAGCCCGAAGAAAAAGGCTGTGCCGCGTTTCTCAAAGTGCTCGTAGTCGAAAAGCCGGTAACCGCTCTTGTGCCGGTATATCTTGTCGGTCATAAAGCTTTTGAATTCCGGGGAGCGGTGAAGGTGGGTCTTGTCGGAAGACACCCGCCAGTGATAGATGGCGAGATAGTGGGTAGTGCCGTCACCGGCTTCGAAGCCTTCCACATCCACCATGCGCAGGCCGCGCCGGATGAGCTCGTCGTGGTCATTACTAAGGCCTTCCCAGGAGGTGAGCTTGCGTACTTTGTGTTCATCGGTGCCCGGTGTCCAGATGGCCAGGTAAAACTCTTTCCCCCCTTCGGTATAGCCCTCTATGTCATTCATGACAAAGGCGCCGGCAGCCATGCTGCGTTTCATCACCACCAGGGAATCCCAGCCGGGTATCTGCATCAGCCGGGCCTTTATGCCTTCCTTTTTCCAGATGCCCCAGTAGTAGCGGCCCTTTCCTGCGCGGGCCGTTTCGATGTCTATCAGGTGAAAACCCCGGGCGTCCAGCTCGGCATTGCGTTGTTGTAGTTCCTCCCAGCTTACTTTGTGAGCGTATTCGTAATCGGTGTCTGCTTTTTTAAAAATGCCGGAATAAGTAAGTTGTGCGGAAAGCCCGCTCGCGAACAACAAGGCCAGGGCGAGAGTGGTGTAGTATCTCATAATAGTGCTTTTAAGGTGTGTAGTTGTATAGTTTAGACGTAAAACTATACGATGGCTACCTCCGGATTATTGTATCCGCCGCTTTGCCCTTACCCAAATCCTGAATGCTTAAATCCTACACGAGCGAAGCGGCTGACGGAGTAAATGGCTAAATCGGCTGTTGATTATCGCGCCTGCCCACTGTTGAGCGCAGCAAAATCCGCCTGAGCCAACTGCCGACTGCCCACTGCACTAGCCCCCCAGCGCCTGCTCCACATCCGCCACAATATCATCCAGGTGTTCCAGGCCGACGGAGATGCGCAACATGTCCTGGCTGATGCCTACCGCCCGGCGTTCTTCCTCTGTGAGTTTGGAATGAGTGGTAGAGGCCGGGTGGGTAACAATGGTACGGGAATCGCCCAGGTTGGAAGACAGCGAACACATTTGGGCGGCGTTCAGAAACCGCTTGCAGCGTTCGGCGCCTCCTTTCAATTCGAAGGCTACGATGCCGCCTCCCAGCCGCATCTGCCGTTTGGCCAGCGCAAACTGAGGATGGGAAGGCAGGTGCGGATAATGCACTCTTTGCACCTGTGGATGTTCTTCCAGAAAGTGGGCCAGCTTCAGGGCATTGCTGCAGTGCCTTTCCATACGCACGGCAAGGGTTTCCAGGCTCTTGGAGAGCAGCCAGGCATTGAAGGGCGACATGGCCGGCCCGGTATGGCGGCAGAAGAAACGGACCTTCTCTATCAGTTGGGCATCACCGACGACCAGGCCTCCCAGCACCCGGCCCTGGCCGTCCATCCACTTGGTGCCGGAATGTACGGACAGATGTGCTCCGTAGGAAAGGGGTTGCTGCAGGTAAGGCGTAGCAAAACAGTTATCTACATTTAGGATCAGCCTGTGTTTCCGGGCAAGGGCCCCGGCCTTTTCCAGGTCTATCAGCGAGAGGCCAGGATTGGAAGGCGTTTCCAGGACGATCATGCGCGTGCCGGGCCGGATGGCCGCCTCCCAGCTGTCGACATCCGCCGGTTCGACATAGGTATGTGTGATGCCCCAGCGGGGAAACAGTTGGGTAAGGATCTGGTGGGTGGAACCAAAGACCGCCCTGGAGGCCAGTATGTGGTCACCCGATTCCAGAAAGGCGGCCATGCTCGCGAAAACCGCCGCCATGCCGGAAGCCGTGGCGAATCCATCCTCCGCCCCTTCCATAGCACAGGCCTTCTCAATGAGTTCATCCGTATTGGGGTTGCTGTAGCGGGAATAGATGAGGCCCTCGGCCTCGCCGGCAAAGGTGTCGGCCATCAGCTGAGCATCGGGAAAAACGAAGCTGGAGGTAAGAAACAGAGGGGTGCTGTGTTCCCGGTAAGGGGTCCTTTCCATCTGCCCCCGGATGGCGTCGGTCTCAAACTGGCGATCCTTTTTCTGCATGCTGAGGAATATTTTTTGTGAACGTTTTCCTTACGATTATAGGATTTTATTTGCAGCCTGCCCTTATGAAGGGGCCTAAAAATAGACGAATTGCCGGAATGTTATTTGTCCCTGGCTGCAACTATTCCATATTTGCACCGTACACATAGGATAATTTTCAAATTCAATCGGGAATACGCCAGCCGTAATGCCTGTATTTGAGGCCCTGCCACCATTTAATGAAGCCGACAGCATGCAAGCTGCTCCATAAACAGATAAAAACGTTTCATAACCGCGACGGGCTCACTGCTTGTTGTAGTATGGCAATAGGTTTTATTTCTAAATTCCTCATATTTGCAATTCTTCAAAAACAAGAACACCTAATGGAAAGAGAATCAAGAACAAGAAGTATTCTGAAAGCCCTCACCTGGCGGCTGATCGCCTCAGCCACTACTTTCACGCTGGCCTTCTTTATCTTTTCCGGCACCGGATGTGAAGATGTGCTGGCAAAGTCGTCTATCGTTGCCGTGCTGGAATTCACCTTCAAGCTGGCCATCTATTACCTGCATGAGCGGGCCTGGCAGATGGTGCCGCGAGGCAGCATTCGACATGTTTTCAAGAAGGAGGGAAAGCAAAGCGTGGATTTGGGGAAGTAGCAGAATTCCTTTTTCTTTGCAGTTATTTTATTAAACCGCATTCGCCGTGACTGAAAATATACACCCCATTTTTGACCGTTTGTTGCAGCGCGACGACCGGGAGCGCCGGCTTGCCCAGCGCAGCAAAGTACTCTGGCTGACGGGCCTGTCGGGTTCTGGTAAAAGCACCATCGCCCAGCACCTGGAGCGGCGGCTCTACAACGAAGGCTTTTTTGCCCAGGTGCTCGACGGCGACAACATTCGCAGCGGCATCAACAACAACCTGGGTTTCAGTGTGGAAGACCGGCGCGAGAACATCCGCCGCATCGCCGAAGTCGCCAAGCTCTACGTGCAAAGCGGCATCATTACCATCAACTCTTTCATAAGCCCCACTCTGACCATCCGCCAAATGGCTCGTGACATCATCGGCGAGCCGGACTTCGTGGAGATCTACATTAACGCTCCCCTCGAAGTCTGCGAAGAACGCGACGTCAAGGGGCTGTACCAAAAGGCGCGCGCCGGCCAGATCAAGGGGTTCACCGGTATTGATTCTCCCTACGAGCCTCCGCTGGCCCCGGCGCTGGAGATCCGCACCGATGAGCTAAGCCTCGATCAAAGCGTTGATGCCATTTTTGATCACATAAAAAACTTCATTTCATACAGGTAGCCCACTTTGTGCAACCCTTCACCGAAATTCTCCGTATCAGTAGGGTATGACGCAATTACCTGAAAAAATCACAATTGAATAAGACACCATGAGTTATAACCTGAACCACCTCAAAGAGCTGGAAGCTGAATCCATTTTCATCATCCGCGAGGTTGCCTCCCAGTTCGAACGCCCGGTGCTGATGTTCTCCGGCGGTAAAGACTCCATCCTGATGGTCCACCTGGCCATGAAGGCCTTCTACCCGGCCAGGATACCTTTCCCGCTGCTGCACATCGATACGGGCCACAATTTCCCGGAAACCCTAGAATTCCGCGACCGGCTGGTAGAGCAGATCGGCGCCAAACTGATCGTAGCCTCGGTAGACGAGGCCATCAAGAAAGGCCTGGTCACCGAAGAAAAAGGCTTTAACTCCAGCCGCAACTACCTGCAGACGGCCGTCCTGCTGGAAGCCCTGGAAAAAGGCAAATACGACGCAGCCCTGGGTGGCGCCCGCCGCGATGAGGAAAAGGCTCGCGCCAAGGAACGTTTCTTCTCCCACCGCGATGAATTCGGCCAGTGGGATCCCAAGAACCAGCGCCCGGAACTGTGGAATATCTTCAACGGCAAAAAGAACTTCGGCGAACACTTCCGCGTCTTTCCCATCAGCAACTGGACGGAACTGGACGTGTGGATCTACCTGGCCAAGGAAAAGGTGGAACTGCCCAACCTTTACTTCGCTCATAAACGCCCCGTCTTTCAGCGCGATGGCATCCTACTGCCCGACAGCGAGTACGTCTTCAAACGCCCGGAAGAGGAAGAGGCCATCACCGAAATGACCGTCCGCTGCCGCACCATAGGCGACATGACCTGCACCGGCGTCTGGGAATCCGAGGCCGCTACCATAGAAGACATCATCAAGGAAGTGGCTACCGCCCGCAAAACCGAACGCGGCGGCCGCGCCGATGACAAACGCACGGAAACCGCTATGGAAGACCGCAAAAAGCAAGGATACTTTTAGGAGAGGCGTTGCGGTATTTCGGTTTTATGATATCCCCGCAACACCACAACACCATAAAACCGCAACACCACAATACCACAACACCACAACACCACAACACCACAATAAAAAACCATGGAAGATTTCAAACATATGGAGCTGCTGCGCTTTAGTACCGCCGGCAGCGTAGACGATGGAAAATCCACCCTCATCGGCAGATTGCTGTACGACAGCAAGTCCATCTTCGAAGACCAGTACGATGCGGTGCGTGAGAGCACCGAACGCCGCGGCGAAGAGGGCGTCAACCTGGCGCTGCTGACTGACGGCCTCAAGGCGGAACGCGAGCAGGGCATCACCATAGACGTAGCCTACCGCTACTTCTCGACGCCGCGCCGCAAGTTCATCATCGCCGATACGCCGGGCCACATTCAGTATACCCGGAATATGGTGACGGGCGCTTCTACGGCCAATGTGGCCCTCATCCTGATCGATGCCCGCAAAGGCGTACTCGAACAGACGCGCCGCCACTCCTTCATCGCTTCCCTGCTGCAGATCCCCCATCTGGTGGTCTGCATCAATAAGATGGACCTCGTCGATTATGACCAGGAGCGATACGAGGAGATCAAACTGGAATTCGAGGAATTCTCCTATAAGCTGGATGTGCGCGATGTGCACTTCATCCCCATCTCCGCCCTCAATGGCGATAATGTGGTGGACAAGTCTGAAAAAATGCCCTGGTACGGCGGTACTACCCTGCTTTACTACCTGGAAAACGTGCACATCGGCAGCGACCACAACTTCATCGACACCCGCTTTCCGGTGCAGTTTGTCATCCGGCCTAATACCGATGATTTTCACGACTACCGTGGATACGCCGGGCGGGTAGCCGGAGGGGTTATTAAAAAGGGAGATGAAGTGATGCTCCTTCCTTCAGGCCTGACTTCAAAGATCGCCAAGATCGATACCTATGACGGCGAGCTGGAAGAGGCCTACCCGCCCATGTCCGTCACAATACTGCTGGAAGACGACCTCGACCTCAGCCGCGGAGATATGATCGTACGGGAGAATAACCACCCTGAAACCGGCCAGGACCTGGAAGCCATGATCTGCTGGTTTCATGAGAAACCCCTGCAGCTGAAGGGCAAATACGCCATCCTCCACACCACCCAGGAGGCGCGCTGCGTCATAAAAGATATCCGCTACAAGCTGAACATCAACACCCTGCACCGCGACCAGGAGGACAAGTACATTACGATGAACGACATCGCCCGCGTGGTGATCCGTACGACGAAACCGCTATTCTACGACAGCTACCGCAAGAACCGCATCACCGGCAGCATCATTTTCGTAGATGAGGGCACCAATGAGACGGTGGGTGCGGGGATGATCATCTGAGAAAGGTAAAACCGCAAAAGGTAAAAGGCAAAAGGTAAAAGGCAAAAGGCAAAAGGTAAAGGCGCCTGCGGCGAGCCTTCCCGGCAGCCATGCTTTTCCCTTACTTTTACCTTTTGACTTTTTATTTTACCTTTTGACTTATTGTTTATTGTAGCTGCCTGTTCGCGGTATAGGTAAGCACCGAATCATCATTAAGGGCGATCAGCAGGCGGCCGTCCTCCAGTTGCACGATCTTCCGCACATCGCCTCTGATGCGGAAGCCGGAACGGTACTGTGGCACATAGGCCCATTCTCCTTCCCCTTTATTGGCCAGCAGCACGCCATAATTGGCGTCGAAGCGGCCCCAATTGGCGCGGGTGCGTTCAAAATTGCCAGCCAAAAGCAGGCCCCGCCGGCCATCGGCCATGAGGGGTTGAATGGCGTATACCGGCGCCATCTGTGCGGCATTGGGGAAGCGCCGTACTTCCCATTTTCCGCCCTTATTTTTCAGCCAGACGGTTTCCAGCTCCACGGCATTTAGCTGCCCGGCATTTTCCAGCTGCTCCGGGCTAAGAATGTCCTCAATGCCCGCTTCTGCATAGGATTCGTAATCCGTGAATTTTTTCTTCAGGCTCACCAATTGCGTAAAAAGCTCATCGCGGCTGAAGGCCGGGTAAGGCTTGCCCTGTATGTAATAGGTGAGGATGGGGTCTATGGCCCCGTTATCGTCAAAATCGCCATAATAGAGCGTAACGGGCTCATCCGGGCTGGCCTTCATCTGGCTGTTGGCGCCGAAGTTGCCGGCGATGAGTTCCGGGGCGCCGTCGCCGTCCAGGTCGGCGGTTTCCAGTACACACCACAGGCCATTGGTAGGTACCGCCAGGGCTTCCTCCGTGACGTTCTGGTACTGATCGCCTTTTTTCTCAAAGAAAGTAATGGGCATCCATTCTCCCACCACTACCAGTTGCCGGCCATTGTCCAGCCAGATGGCATCGGTTACCATTCCGATATCCTTCAGGCCCGGCGCCCATTGTTCCGTCACATCCTGAAAGCCGCCCCGGCCATCGTTGAGCAACAGATAAGAGCGCGGTGTTTTGGGATATTCTCCGGGAATGAGCCGCCCGCCCACGAAAAGGTCGGTGAAACCATCGCCGTTGATGTCGGCGGCCGCCACGCAGGAGGTGCTTGTGCGCATGAGCGGCAAGGCTTTAGCAGCCTGCTCCAGTTGGCCCGTTCCATCGTTGAGGTAGAGGCGGTCCTGCAGGCCAAAGTCCTCGGGCAGAAAATCATAGCCGCCGCTGCAGACGTAGAGGTCGAGGTCCTGGTCGTTATCGGCATCGAAGAAGAGGGCATCCACATCCTCATGCGCCGGGCTTTTCCGAAGCGCTTCCTGCGGGGAAGGGCGGAAGCTTCCGTCGGCATTCTGCAGGAACAGCTGGCCGGCCTGCATTTTAGCGCCTCCCACGAATACGTCTTCCCGGCCATCTCCATTGACGTCACCTTTGGCCATGGCCGGCCCGAAGGCGGAGAGCATATAGGGCAACAGGGACTGCCGCTTGAAATCTACCGTAGGGTTTTCCTCGTGCTTAAAGGGAATAAGCGAGGCTGCGGGCCGGAAAAGCGCGGCCTGTTCTGCTGCCGGCCAGGCGGCGGGTTGTGCGTCCCGCTCTACCAGCAGCAGCTGGTTGGCATCTACCTGTTGCAGCATCTGTTCCTGCCCGTCCGGCCAGCGGATGAGAAGGGTATCCACACTCGTGCTTTCTCCCAGGCCAAAATGCAGGGGAACGTGCATGGCCGACTGAAAGCCGCGGGTAGGCATGAACTCCTGCATGGCCCGCCGGCCATCGTAACGCAGCTCCACCCGGGCGCCAATGGCATAGGGGTTGTTGCCGGCCTGCCGCAGTCCGAGCGCCAGGTAATTAGCGGGCGGAGCGGTATTTTCAAAAATGGCCGAGGTTTCGTTGACGTTGTTCAGCACCAGGTCCAGGTCGCCATCCCGGTCGAGGTCGGCATAGGCGGCGCCGTTGGTCAGCATAGGCGCGCCGAAGCCCCATTCTTCCGATTTAGGGCTGAACCGAAGGTTTCCTTCGTTGCGGAAGATGTAGTTGTGCGTTTTGGTGGATTCCATACGGGCGATGATCTCCATAAGGGCATCGGCGGTTTTCCCCTGCGACTCCTGTATGCGCTGGCTGGCGTAGTAAGACATGAAGTCGCGGTTGGTATAATCGCGCAGGTAGCCGTTGGAAATGAAAAGGTCCTTCCAGCCGGCGTTGTCG
>CAYVVK010000177.1:9659-10621 GCA_964454855.1 uncultured Phaeodactylibacter sp.
CGAGATCGAAGTCGTTGTCGAAGTCGGCAAAGAGGGCCGCCCAGCTCCAGTCGGTATTGGAGACGCCTGCCAGCTGGCCCACTTCGCTAAAGGTGCCGTCGCCGTTATTCATCTGCAGCATGTTGCGCATGATCTGGTGGTAAAAGCCATTTCGGAGCTGGGATTGAAACTTCTCATATTCATCGGGGCCGTAGAGCAGTTTTTGCCGGCGGTTGTCTTCCGGCAGCATGTCCAGGGCCATGATGTCGGGCAACGCATCATTGTTGAAATCGGCGATGTCGGACCCCATGGAGAAATTGGGAATGTGGCCCAGGCGGCTCTGCAATTCTTCCCGGAAAGTACCGTCCTGCTTGTTGATATACAGATAATCCTCCTCGATGTAGTCATTGCTGATGTAGAGATCCAGCCAGCCGTCGCCGTCCAGGTCGGAAGCGGCAATGCCCAGGCCAAAGCCCAGGGGATTGTTGCGGATGCCGGCCTGCTGCGTAACTTCCGTGAACCGGCCGCCATCGTTGCGCAGCAGCTTGTCTCCGGCCAGTTCATCCGTCATCTTTTTGACATAGGAAGCATCGAAGTTCTGGTACTCGTCTATGGAGTGGTTGAGCAGGTAGCAATCCAGGTCGCCGTCGCGGTCGTAGTCGAAAAAGAGGCTGTGGGTGGTATAGGAAGGAATATCCAGGCCGTAGGCGGCGGCCTGCTCTTTGAAGGTATTATCTCCCTGGTTGATATAAAGTTCGTTGCGGCGCAGGGCCTCTGGCTTGTCTCCGGAGTAGGCCAGATAGAGGTCCGGCAGGCCGTCGGCGTTGATGTCCACCATATTGACGCCGGTATTCCAGCCACCGGGCCGGCCGGCCACGCCCGCCGCCTCGGTAATGTCTTCAAACTGCAGGTTTCCCTTATTGAGGTAAAGTTTATTGGGCTGCATATTGGCGGTGAAGTACAGGGCGGGCAGGCCATCCTGG
>CAYVVK010000178.1:0-10565 GCA_964454855.1 uncultured Phaeodactylibacter sp.
TGCAGGAGGCCAACCAGGCGGAGGCCACCACCCGCCGCGGCAATTACGTGGAAGATTATCAGCGCCGCCAGGAACTGAAACGGCAGCAGGCCAAACAATACGAAAACCTGAAACTTACAGCCGCCACCTCCTACGAAAATCTCGTACTGGAAGACAACTTCTCTCCTTTCACCACCACCAACGAGGTCATCCTGCACCCGCCGGCGCCCGGCTGCCTGCCGGCCTACGAAGGCAAGGACCAGCAGGGCCGCTATCGGCGCGACCTGCAAAAGCAATTGCTCTTCACCCATACCGATGAGCGCCTGCGGCCCGTGCTAAAAGAGCAGGAATACCTTAGCTGCGAAGGTTTTTTCACTCAGCTGGGCGGCTTCCGCTACCTCAGCCTGGAGTTCACCTTCGCCTATCCGAACGCCCGCGAGGCATATGGCTTTATTGAAAAGGGCAGCTACCTGATGGTCAAATTGCTCAACGGCCAGTTCATCACCCTTTTCTCGGGAAAGATGGATAAGGGCACCTATGATACGGAAACGGAAATTCTCACCTACCGCGTATTCTACCCCATCGACCAGAGCCAACTCAACATCCTCGATCGCAGCGAGGTGGATTCCGTGATCGTCTCCTGGAGCAGCGGCTATGAGGAATATCCGGTCTATGAGGTGGGCTTCTTCATCAACCAGATCCGCTGCCTGGAGTAAAACCATTGCTATATTGCCCCATTGTTGAATGGTTACCGTGTTGAGCGCAAGGCCCGCCTTCCCCGGAAATGCCCGGATAGTAAGCTGAAAATACCCTCTCAGCCGGCTTCTGATAAACTGTAAAACCCCTATATTTGCGCCAACAATCCAACAATCCAACAATCCAACAATCTCAACAATCTAACAATCCAACCATGCCCACAAAGACCAAGGAAGAAGAACTACGAGAAGTACAAATGCTGGGCCTCAAACTGCCCACAGACCCCCGCTGGGCCAACCTGGCGGAAAAAGAACTGGAAGAGATACTCACCGACCACGCTTACTGCGAGCAAAAGGCCGCCACGGCCTGCATCTCCCTCATACAGGCCTACCCGGAAAAAACGGAAATGGTGCGCGAACTGGCGCCCATCGTCACCGAAGAATGGGGGCACTTCCGCATGGTGCTGCAGGAACTCGACAAGCGAGGCCTGCAACTCGGCAGGCAGCGCAAGGACGAATACGTCAACAAGCTACTCGAATTTCAGAAAAAAGGCGGCAGCCGCGAAGAACGCCTGCTCGAAAAACTGCTGACCTGCGCCCTGATCGAAGCCCGCAGCTGCGAGCGTTTCCGCCTGCTTTCCCTCTACATCAAAGACGAGAGCCTGCGCGACTGGTACCACAAGTTCATGGTCTCCGAAGCCGGCCACTACCGCCTGTTCCTCGGCCTCGCTAAAAAGTACAGCGATGAAGCACTTGTAAAGCAGCGCTGGCAGGCCTACCTGGAGCGCGAGGCCGAGATCATGAAGGGGCTGGAACTGCGGGGAAACCGCATGCACTAAGAGGGGTTAAAGGATTTAGTTTTGGAAGGAACGAAGCCCGGCAAACCCTTCCTTCATTCTTTCATTCCTTCATTCATTCTTTCCCGAAACGCATCCCGGTACTTTGGCCCGATGCGCAGTTCATGTGAATTCCCTTTCTTTGGATGAAAGAGCTCCACGAAGGTATAGTTGCTGGCGAAACTGCGCACGTAGTTCAGGTTGATGATGAAACTGTCGTGGATGCGCAGAAAATGCAGGCCGGGAAGCATCTTCTGCAGGTTCTTCACGCGCTCGCGGGTCAGGAACTCCTCATCCGGGGTAACCACCTTGACATCCACGTTCGCGCCTTCGCAGTAGAGGATCTCTTCGTAGTGCAACTTGATCCACTTTCCCTTTTCCTTGATCATGAGATAGCCCTGGGGGTGCCTCTTCTCCGGTTCTTCCTTTTGGGGAAGAGACATTTCTGTAAGTACACGATCGATGGCCTGATTGAGCTTTTCCTCTTCGATGGGTTTGAGCAGGTAGCCTGAAACATTATACTCATAGCCTTTAATCGCATAGTCGGCAAAGGCAGTGGTGATGATGATGCGGGGTTTGCTGTCCAGGCTTTTGATCGATTCCAGCAGGTTGAAACCACTCACTTCCGGCATCTCGATATCCAGAAAGATCAGGTCGGGCTGCGGCTTATCTTCATCAGCGAGAAACAGATAGGCGTCCTGGGCGCTTTCGAAGCTGCCCAGCAGTTCCATGTCGAGGCGGGCATGCAACAGGGCCACCAGGTTTTCCCGCTGCAGCATCACATCTTCCACGATGATATAGGTATATTTTGGGAGGCTCATAGAAGAGGTAAGTTGAGGTTAACGGCGTAGACCCCATCATCCGAGCGGACGGCCAGGTGATAGACGTCGTCGTAGAGCAGGTCGAGGTTCTCCAGGGCAGTAGCCAGGCCGACGCCCTGGGTTTCCCCCCTCCGGTGGTTATCTTCATTGCGCATATAAGGCTTAAAGCTGTTCTGAATGCAGGCATGAAGCACATCATTGGCGATCTCGAAGCGGATGCGGATAAAGCGCTCATTCCGGCCATTGCGGTTGTAGTGTTTGAAACAATTTTCCACAAACAGCAACAACACCATAGGAGCGATGCGGTGTGTAGGCTGGGCCTGCCCTTCCTGTTCGAACACCAGTTCGGTGCTGGGCGATACCTGCAGGCGCTGCAGTTCCAGATAGCCTTTGATGAAGCGCAGCTCGTCTTCCAAAGGCACGAATTTCTCATTGGTCTTATACACCAGGTGGCGCAGCAGGCGAGACAGCTCGCCGATGAGCTCCGGCAGGTGTTCCGACTTGCGGCGCGCCAGCACCTGCAAATTGGCCAGGGTGTTAAAGAGGAAGTGCGGGCGGATCTGCTTCTTAATGAAATTCAGCTCCATCTCAGCTTCCCGCCGCCGCCGGATGGTATCGAGGCGGGCCTTGCGCTCCAGCTCGCGGCTGCGGCCGATGGCTTCCTTGGTATAAGACACCCCGGTAGTACAAAGGATGACGAACAGGATGACGATGGTCAGCTCGTACCACTCCTGGTTGACGATGTCGAAGGCGGCCCGGATGAAGGGAGCGTATAAGAGCGCGAACAGCGAAGCCGTAATGAAGCTGAAAAACAGAAACAGATAGAAAGACCAGCTCTTGCGCTGCCCCTGTGAAAGCAGCCGCTGCCCCAGGTACCGCTGCAGGCGGCCGCGATACACAAAAAAGAGGTTGACATATACCGGAGGCCCCAGCAAAAGGGTATACCCCAGGGCCTCGCGAAAGACCTTCCAGAAAGCTTCCCGCTTGTAGCCGAAGGATTCCAGCAGCTCGGCCTTGCCCTGGTACCAGGCGTGGATGGCCACAAAACAGAAGACGATGAGAAAGACCACTACCCCAAAGCCCAGATGCTGGACGATGTCTTTCTGAAAAAAACGGTGTATCCTGACTTGTGCCTTCGAAATCTTCATACTGCTTTGCTCTGTCTATAAATCAACCAGCCGCCAATGCCGTGCCCCGGGCTGGGCGAATTGGAGCCGCCTGGCGGCAATCCACCCAATCAACCTTGTACCAAAGGCTTTCTGCTACAAAATCCCCGCATTCTGCTACACAAACTTTACAAATCGGGGAAATACCGACAATTTAACTATAGTGCAGCAAAATCGATAAGCTGTCCTGAAGATAAGAAAACTCCGGACAGCGAGATAAAGATAGAATTGCTTTCCCACAGCCCGCCGAGAGGCTTTACCAGTTCTTCTCGGTGGGCTTGTTTATTCAGGGGCAGATGCTTCGCCAGCCCGGAAGTAAAAAGTAAAGCATGCCAAAGCAGAACTTGCCCTTTGCGTCCTTTCCGTCTTAGCGGTGAACACACTATAACTCCAGCACCCACCTTCGGAACAGGCGATACAACACCACCACCACCGCCAGCCCGTGCAGCAGTACTCCCAAAAACAGCGCCAACACTCCTCCCCCACCCTTTCCTGCAATTTCTACATACTGATACGTCCAGTACACCGGCACGATGCCCAGCGCATATTTGAACCAGCCGCTGATGAAAAAGGCGGCAGCGGGTAGCACAAGAATGAAGCTTAGCCCCTTGTAGACCGCCAGGCCTTCCACCTTATTCTGCGAAAAGATCGTCATGGCGAGCACGACAATGGGGGTAGTGAGGGCGAACAGCAGGGCGGAGATAAGCGCAGCGCCCGGGGGCAAGGCGATCAATCCGCTGGCTTGCAACATGAAAAAGCTGAAAACAAAGGCGACCACCGTGGCAATGGTAAGGCGGTAAAAAATAAAGGGCTCCAACCCTACCGGCATGGTTTTAATGGCGGGGAACATCCCCTCATCCCGCTCGTCCAGCAGCATGGAGGAAATGACGAAACCGATGCTCGAAGTGCATCAGGTGAGTGGTCAGGAAGATGGTCTTTCCCTCGGTGATGAGCCGGTGGATGATGTCCTTCATCTTTCGGGCATTGACGGGGTCGAGGCCGGAGGTAGGCTCATCGAAAAAGAGGATGTCCGGGTTGTGCATGAGGGCCCGTACGAAATTGAGGCGCATTTTCATACCCTTGGAAAAATTGCCCACCCGTTTATCAGCGTGTTCTTCCAGGCCCACCATGGCCAGCAGTTCGCGGGGCGGGCGCACCGGCTTGTCGTAGAAGGAGCCGAAGAAGCGGAGGTTCTCCTGGGCGGTCAGCTTGCCGAAGTGGTTGGGCAGCTCGAAGCCTACGCCTACGTGGTTGTAGAAGGATTTGCCCCACTCCCTGAGCGGCTTCCCCATTATAGACACATCTCCCTTATAGCCGCTTAACAACTTGATCAGGACCTTTTGGGTAGTGCTTTTCCCCGCCCCGCTCGGGCCGAGGAAGCCGAAGGATTCTCCGCGCGGTATCTCGAAATTAAGGCCCTTCACCACCGGGCTTTGGCTGTTGGGATAGGTGAAGTGGAGGTTAGCGGCTGAGATCATCGGGTTTTTTCCGGCTAAAGTAGGGCTTTCCGCTGCCAATTGCATCTGTTTTTGTACATTCGGAGGGTAGCAATAGACAAAATGATGAAGCGCTCGTTTATATGGCTGGGTTTGGCTCTGCTTACTGCCCTTGGTTGCCAAAAAGAGGATGTAGCCCCTAAGATCCTGGAAGGAGAGGTACTAAGAGCTCCCATTGAAGTGAGCCTCGACCCCTACGGCCGGGCTCCTCTATCTGCATTGGCAGTGGTGCGAACCCACCGCCCCAGTACCGTAACGGTAATGGATGCCGCAGCGGAAGAAACTCGCTATGTTTCTCCTGCCGCCGACACCCTCCACGAACTGCCTGTCCTCGGCCTGTATCCCGATTCGCTAAACCGCCTGGAAATAGAAGTAACCGATGAGGCCGGTAACCGCACCATAGAAGTGGTGGAAGTACAAACCGAACCGCTACCCTCTTTTTTACCGCAAATACAGATCGTAGAAAATCAGAGCGCCGGCAAAGCTCCGGGCTTCACCTTCTGTGATTTCGCTGCCGGCAACGATGGCCTTTACCTGAGCTACCCTTTCGCCTTCGATGAGCAGGGCGCCATTCGCTGGGCGCTGGATCTCGGTTTCACCGGCAGGCTCACCATCCCGCTGCAACGGCTGAAGAACGGGAACTTCATCGTGGGGCGCGTCCGTACGATCTACGAATTCGACCTCCTGGGCAAAGAAGTGAACCAGTGGATACTCCCCGGCTTCCGGCAGCACCACGACCTGATCGAAAAGGAGGACGGCAATCTGATCGTCGCCGTCGACAAAGACGGGCTGGAAACCCTGGAAGACCACATCATCGAGCTGGGCCGAACCTCCGGGGCCGTGATCCGGGAATGGGACCTCAGGCAATTACTGGATACCGACCGTTTTGACCTCGTCCATAACAGCAACGACTGGCTGCATACCAATGCCGTATGGTATCAGGAGGAAGAGGATGCCCTCGTCGTATCAGGCAGAAACCAGGGTGTGGTCAAAGTATCCGGCGATAACGAGTTGATCTGGATACTCGCCCCGCATAAGGGATGGGGCAAAGCAGGCATTGACGGCACCGGCCCGGAGACGGCGCCCTTTCTGCTGGACGCAGTAAACGAACAGGGAGTGCCTTATCCGGAAGAGGTACAACAAGGACTGGCAGCCGCTCCTGATTTCGACTGGCCCTGGGGGCAGCACGCTCCCATGTACTTGCCTAACGGTAACCTCCTGCTGTTCGACAACGGATTCATGCGCCAGTTCGGGCAGGCCGGCAGCGGGTATAGCCGCGCGGTGGAATACGAGATCGATGAAGCGTTGGGCACCGTCCGGCAGGTTTGGCAATATGGTAAAGAACGGGGAGAAGAAATGTTCTCCAATATCATCAGCGATGTGGACTATCTCGAAGCGGAGGGCAATATCCTGATCACCGCCGGTATTATCAATCCGGCCGGAGCGCCTCACGCCAGGATCATTGAGTTGCACTATCCGAACAAGAATGTCCTGTTCGAGGCCGAGCTGCATTTCAAAAATGAGCTGGGCAGCGGGGAATTTAGCTGGGGGCAGTTTGATATTTGTTATCGGGCGGAGAAGCTTGGGTTGTATTAGAGGCTTTGCCTCACTCCATCTTATTAAACCGCAGCACCCGCTGCCGCCCCTCCAAAATGATCCGCAGAAAGTAAGCCCCATTGGGCAGCTTCCCGACCGGTATGGACTCCGAAACGGGCAGGCTCATCCATTTTTTCCCATCCATTCCAAATATTTAGTAGCGGCCCCGTTTTATTTTTTCCCAGCCTTCCACCATAAGGCGGCGGGAGGCCGGCTGGGGCCAAAGCCTGATGCCGGGGATCGGAGGTTCTTCTACATCACTTGCCATAAGCCAGGTGTCGCAATCCATTTCGATGCGCTTCCAGTTGATGGAGGAATCCCGGTAGCAGCGCAATTCTGCTTGCTGAAAAGTATAGTAGTTACAGGGGGAATAGCCTGGGATATTGACCGAGTAATGCCACTCGGCGCTGATAGGCGCAAATTCCACCTGGCCGGACAAAACAAGCGGAAATACCAAAAAGAACAAGAGCTTAAACCCTTTCATATATCATCGGTTTAAGAGTATGTTTAAAAGATCAAAATACAGGGCTCGTACCTAACTGACTGCCGGTGGACATGAAGAGCAATGACTATCCCCTACTCAACACATGACAGTTCAGGGCAAGCTGTTACCTGTATTTGATGTTCAGTTGTAAGGGTTAAGAAAGCGCTTTTGCGGAGTGGTTGCTTATCGTAGATCCAAGATAAAATTTCTCTTTTAGAAGATCAAGTTTGCGATGGATCTTTTTTTCTGGAGCGCGGGCCTCCAGGCCCGCGAAAGACCAAAGGGGTGAAACCCAGGTGGTGCATTCCCTGTGCCACCTGGAATGCCGCGCCAAGGTACGGTTTATTCCATTTCATTCCATCAGTCGCTACGCTCGTGTCCCACCGTGCCCTGGTTTGAGCCAAGCTAAGCCTTATATTAAAATAATTGTATCCGTCTAATTCGACTTCCTTAACTTAACCTCCTCCCGAAAAAACCGCGCCAGTACCTCACTATCCACCACATGCCGGCCTTCAAAAGTATGCTCCTTGAATGACAAACCATGCTGCTGCATGAGCGCCCGCTGCTCCTCCACGCGCTCCGGCGTGATGAACTGGTCTTCCGTGCCGTAGATGAAATGCAGCTTTTTGGTGGAAAAGTACTCCAAGTGGGGGCGGTAGTCCAGGTCTTCCGGAATGGTGCCCGCCCAGAGCAGCAGCTGGTGGAATTCCGGAAAGGCGCGCATGATCCAGCGCATTTGGGTGGCGCAGCCCTGCGAGAAGCCCATCAGCAGGATCTGCACATCATCCGCCATCCGGGGGATGTACTGGCTGTAGAGGGTGGAGAGGTAATTGGTGTAATCGGCGATCTCGTGCAGGCGGCCGCCGCGGGTCATCCAGGAGGCCACCACATTGCCGGTGAAGCCGCCCCAGTAGAAGCGTGACAGCCCCTCCGGCGCCAGGATAAAAGTGTCTTCCGCCGCCAGCAGCTCGAAGTAGCGGATGAAGTCGCTGGCCAGCTGCCCGTAGCCGTGGCAGGCGATGATGCAGTACTTGGTTTGAGGGCCGGCCTCACCCAGGGTACTGTAGTGGGCGGTGCGGGGAATGGTGATGGTGTGGTTTTGGTGCACGGGTGTTGCGGTTTTGCGGTATTGCCCCGCCTTCGCCAAGGCTTCGGCGGGCGGAGGGTTTTGCGGCTCTCGGCGCGCGGATTCCCCCTTGCTTCGCCCGCTGAAGCATAGCAAAAGCGGGAGGGGGCCAGGGGGCGCGGGCGAAGGCGGGTTTTACGGTTCAAATGCACGAATGCACAAATGCACCTAAACACATCAACACTTAAACACATCAACACACCTACCCCCTAATCCTGCTTCCCAAAAATATCCTTAGTCCGTCCATCCAGAATGGGAGCCGGGCGCGGCGCTTCGTCCGACACCTGGTCGAAGACCTTCTCCACATGCCACCACAGGCCGTTCTCCAGGCGGTAGCCTTCGTAGCTGCCGTCGGGATAGTAGGTGGGGCCTTCGCCGTAGGGGCCGTTCATTTGTATCAGGTGGTCGAAGATGATCATCTCCTGCAAGTCGTCGTAATTGCAGCGGGTGCTCACTTCGGCGGAGTACTGGCGTACGAGGCGCATCTTGCGCTGGTTGCCCTCGTGCACAAAGACGGGGGCGCCGAATACCGGCTTGCCCTCCGGGAAGTGCAGCACATCAATAATTTTCTGCTTGCGGAAAAAGCTGTGGCCGTCAAAGCCGAAGAGCAGGTAGTATTTGCCGTTTGGATTGTCTACTTCCATCAGGTTGTAGTATACGGCGCCGTACCACTGATCGGGTTTCAGTGCGGCTTCCTCCGGCGCTTCCACCTCAAAAGAGCGGTCGATCAGCGGAAAGAGCTGCAGCTCTGGCGTATTCATCTGAATGGCGCCGTAGTAGCGGTAGTCGTCCTTATCGACATACAATTGCCAGGAGAAAATGCGGAAGCTGCTGTCCTGCGGATACTGAATGCTGACGGACTTTAACTGCTCGAAGGGATAATCAAAGGAGTTTTCCACCTTCAGGGCCTTCACCAGCTTGGGGATCATCTCCCGGCAGGCGCCGAAGCGATGCTCCGGCAGCGAGTCATTGATCACAGCATAGGCCAGCAGAGACAGGGTGTCCTCCATCTCCTGCAGGAAGAGCCCGTCTTTTTCGGAAAAGGCCGTAGCCTCCTGCCCGCGTGCCTGAAAGGCGGCCAATAAAGCGAAAGCTATATAGAAGATCGTTTTTCTCATGAATAACGGTGGTTTGCCAGTTCTAACAATCAACGGGGAATTAAGGCCGAATAGTCTGTTGGCATAAATAAAATATAGGGAGTGTTTGCTGTTCGCTGTTTGCTGTTTGCTGTTCGCTGTTTGCTGTTCGCTGTTCGCTGTTCGCTGTTCGCTGTTCGCTGTTTGCTGTTCGCTGTTTGCTGTTTGCTGTTTGCTGTTTGCTGTTTGCTGAAAATCAAGGGGGGGGGTATTGAACTATCCCGAACAGTCTCTTAAAAGCTGCCACCGCACACTTTAACAATCCAACAATCCCCCCAGGCATTCCGCCCGCCAACAATATAACAATATAACAATTTAACAATATGACAATATGACAATGCAACAATCGCTCTCCGACGAACCCAGGATGCAACTCCCCCTGCAAATAAATCCCACAGAAGCCGGAAACAAGCCTCCCGCCCCCCAACATGTCGCATTTTTTCAATTCTCCGCCCTCTCCTCCCCCTACCTTTGTACTGTAATTAATTTTTAAAAAACAAAAACACCAGATCAAATGAAAACAACGATCGCAGCATCAGGAATCGAGAATGCCGTAAAGGAAGTCTTCCGCGAAGAGGTCTACCACACCGGCCTGACGGAGTATGGCGTCAGCTGGCAGGGGCTGGCAAGCGGGGAGGAACAGGTGCCGCCGCAGGGCGCCCGCTTCGACATCTACTTCGAAGGCACCGTAAAAGGTGACGGTATCAGCGGAAAGGTAAAAGGCGTAGACTACCTCATCGTGCGCGCCGACGGCAAGTTCCAGCTCCGCATCTTCGCCTCCATCCTCACCGATGACGGCGAGATCATCGCCCTGGAAGAGGACGGCATCATGACCCTGCCCGAACCCGGCACCGCCGGCCTGTACCTCAACATGCGCTTTTCCACCACCGCCCCGCAGTACCAGTGGCTCAACCAAAAGCAGGTATGGGGTATCGGCAGCGTGGACATGGCCGCCGGCAAGATTGACATCACCGGCTATGCCAACCCTGAATGACGGAACTCCCCTAAACCCCCGAAAAACCATTTTTTTTCACCTCCAAAAACTTAAATGATGACAACCGTAGATCTTAAAAAACTGGAACTCACCGAATTCATTGCCAAAGAAAACCCCGGCCAGCGCTGCCGGGCCACCTTCCCCCTGCTGGGCGCCATGGGCACCCGCGACACCGCCACGGTCTACTTCGAGCTCGACCCGGGCGAGGAACTGGGCAGCCATACCGACAGCGCCGA
>CAYVVK010000179.1:0-814 GCA_964454855.1 uncultured Phaeodactylibacter sp.
TGGACCGAGTTCGCGCCGATATTTTCGGCGTATTCGGCGCGGATCGTGCCGGGGGAGCAAGCCTATGAGCTTTTGCCAACCACGATCGAATTCGGGCGCGGGACCGTCCGGCTGTCGGGCAGCTATGGCGAGGCGATCCGCTTGCAAAGCCGGATCGAGGCGATTGATCTTGCGCTGGTAGAAGCCTTCGTGCCGGGACTCGGCGTGAGCGGGCGCGCCAGCGGGAGCTTCGATTTCGGGCAGGCCAGCGCCGATGACCGCCTGTGGACGGTGGCCATCCTCTCCCACCGGCGCCCCAAACGCACCGTCCACACCTCCCTGCTGCGGCAGTGGGCGGCAGAAATGGCCGGTATACCGCTGTGGCTGTTCGAGGAATCCTACCATGTAGTGGGCGACCTGGGAGAGGCCATCGCACTCTCCCTTCCTAAACCGGAGGAAGAGAATGAACAGTCGCTAACCTACTGGATAGAATACATCAAAGCACTGGGAGATCTGGAAGAGGAGGATAAAAAACGGCGCGTAATGGCCGCCTGGAAGGCCATGAACTACACCGAACGCCTCGTATTCAACAAACTGATCATGGGGGGCTTTCGCATCGGCGTTTCCCAGAAACTCATGGTGCGCGCGCTGTCTCAATATACCGGCATCGATGAGAACACCCTGGCCCACCGCATCATGGGCAACTGGACGCCGGACACGACGGATTTCGAGTCGCTCATCCTCACTAAAGACCCCCTGGAAGATGTCTCCAAGCCCTATCCTTTCTACCTGGCCTACGCCCTGGAAAACGAACCCCGGGAGCTCGGCCCGCCCG
>CAYVVK010000179.1:824-10525 GCA_964454855.1 uncultured Phaeodactylibacter sp.
GGAGCGCAAATGGGACGGCATCCGCGGGCAACTCATCGTGCGCAAGGATGAACTCTTCGTCTGGTCGCGCGGCGAAGAACTCGTCACCGATAAATTTCCCGAATATCACCCCCTGGCGGAGATACTACCCAACGGCACGGTCATCGACGGGGAGATCCTGCCTTTTAAAGACGGCCAGCCCCTTACCTTCAATGAATTGCAAACCCGTATCGGCCGCAAGAACGTCACCAAAAGCATCCTCAAAAAAGCCCCGGTGGTGATCGTGGCCTATGACCTGCTGGAATGGCAGGGCGAAGACATTCGGCAGCGCCCCCTTAAGGAGCGTCGGCGCCTGCTGGAACGACTGCTGGAAGAAAATGACAGCCGGGGCATCCTTCTACTCTCCGAAACCGTGCCCTTTGACGAGTGGGACAGCCTGGCCGAAGAGCGGGAGAATGCCCGCCAGTACCACAGCGAAGGATTGATGCTCAAAGCCCTGGATTCGGAATACAAATCCGGCAGAAGGAAAGGCGATTGGTGGAAGTGGAAGGTAGACCCGCTCACCATAGACGCCGTGATGATCTACGCCCAGCGCGGCCACGGGCGGCGCGCCAACCTCTTTACCGACTTCACCTTCGCCGTCTGGAAAGGCGACGAGCTCGTCCCTTTCACCAAGGCCTATTCCGGCCTGACCGACAAGGAGTTCCGCGAGATTACCGCCTGGGTGCGGCGCAATACCAGGGAGCGCTTCGGCCCGGTGCGCAGCGTGGAACCCACTCATGTTTTTGAGATCGCCTTCGAAGGCATCCGCGCTTCTAACCGCCATAAGTCGGGCGTGGCGCTGCGCTTCCCCCGCATCAACCGCTGGCGAAAAGATAAGCCCATTCGGGAGGCCAATACGCTGGAGCACCTGCAGGAGATGCTGGAGGTGTATGAGGGGGGAAGTTAGAAAGCCAAAAGGTTTGAAAGTGGGCAGGTTTTTGCAGCTTCTGATGCAGAGAAAATAAAAATGCTTATTTTTAGAATACTTTGTTTATTTATTAACCTAAAACCCCGGACATGCCCCTCCGCCGCCGACAGTGGGACAACCTGGCAAATGCCCTGGAGAATGAGTCCTGCGTACTTTTGCTCGGTCCTTCCTTATCCACCTTTCCCGGAACGCAAAACCCACTAACCCGGCAATTTGCCCAGCAGCTCACCCGCGAGTTGGAAGAAGAGGGGGTTGCTTATGATAAAGCAGCAAGTGGAGACCTCACCTACATTATGCAGCGTTTCTCTACTATTGAATGGGTGATGCCGCCCGATCCCGGCTTCGAAGCCAAAGCCTTTTACGAAAAATACGCCAAAGAAACCAACAGCATACAACGCAGCCTGGCAGCCCTTCCCATTCCGCTTATCGTCAATACAGCTCCGGATGCCCTTATCACTCAGGCGCTCCGCGAGGCAGGCAAATACCAAACACAGTTTGAATACTATAATTTTCGCAAACACCGGGAAGTGGCCATAAGGCCTCCCAGTGTGGAGGCGCCCCTGGTGTACAACCTCTTTGGCTACTATGCCGATGCCAAATCCCTGGTGCTGGCGGAAGAAGACCAGGTAGTATTTACCGCCAATATTGTCCGGGAGGACCCTCCTCTGCCCAACAGTTTCCTGGCTTTTTTTGACCCCTTTAAGACCTATCTGTTCCTTGGCTTTGACTGGGAACAGTGGCCCCTTCGGTTGTTACTGCGCAGCCTCAAGTTGGAAAAAGAAGCCCGCATCCTATCTCCCGCCTCCATACATCATCAACTGTATCCACGCACCCGGGATTTTTACGAGAGCCAATTCCACCTGTCTTTTATCAATCAAGATTTGCGGCACTTCGTCAAAATGCTGCAGCAAAAGCTGGGAGAAAGGCAGCCACAGGAGAATCATAAAGCCCGAAAAAGCCTCTACTTAGTTTCCGCCGAAGCAGATGCCAGCTATCGAGAGCAATTGTATCAGGCACTGCGGCAGCTGCCGTTCTCCATTCGCCACCGGGGGCTTACCGAAGCTGGTTCTGATGTAGGCATGCAGCTTCAACAAGATATGGACGAGGCAGCAGCCATTCTGCTGCTGGCAAGCCCCGCCCTGCTGGCTGACGGCAGCGCGTTGGAAATGGATATACCAATAGCCCTGTCGCGGCACGAAGCGGAAGGGGTACCGCTTATCCCTATTATCATCCGGCCCTGCCAGTGGGAACAGTTGGCCGTGCTAACCCGGATGCCGCTGATCCTTCCCCGAAAAGACGAGCAGGTGGGATTTCCACTGAGTAGTTGGGATAAGCCGGACGAAGCCCTGCAACAGATCGTCGCTGAGATAAAAAAACTACTATTGCCTTAGCCGGCTTGAAGCCTGAAACTATGAACTCAAAAGAACAAGAACAAGGCCGATACCCCGGGATCCGATCCTTTGAAGCGGAGGAGCAGGCCCTTTTCTTTGGCAGGGCAGAAGAAGTGGCCGAACTTTTCAACCTCGTCAAACTCAAATCACTGATTGTCCTGTTTTCCCGCTCGGGCCTGGGAAAGACTTCTCTCCTAAAGGCTGGCCTCAGCCCAGTATTGATGGAGCACCGTTTTTTTCCCCTTCCGGTCAGGATACAGGATACAGACACTAGCCCTGTGCAGGCCATTCTTAATGCCATTACCTCTTTTATCGACCAAGAAAAACTGAGCCGGCTGGGTACAGGAGAAGCCCCGCTCTGGGAAGCCATTCAGGCTGCCGGCTTCTGGGATGGCCAGGCAAGGCCGGCTACTCCTGTGATCCTGATCGACCAGTTTGAAGAGCTATTCAACCATCCAGCGAAAAGCCAGAGTGCTTTTGCCGCTTCCCTGGCCGACCTGTCGGGAGGCCGGCTTCCCGAGCCGGTACAGCAACAATTGGCAGCCATTCCACGCCACAAAAGAAAAGAAGAAATACGCGAATGGTTTACTCCGCCGCCCGTAAGGTTTCTCCTGTCTATTCGTTCCGACCGGATGAGTGAATTGCACCAACTGCGCAGCCACATTCCTTCCATTCTGCATACCCGTTACGAACTGCGAGCCCTGGGGCGGGCGCAGGCGAAAGCGGCCATCATTAAACCTGCCGCTGCCGAAGGGGCAACATTCCGTTCCTTGCCCTTTTCCTATTCCGAAGCTGCACAGGAAGACATCCTCCAGAACCTGGCGAATGAAGAGGGGGAGATCGAATCCTTCCAGCTGCAGATCATTTGCCGGGAAGTGGAAAACAAGGTGCTGGGCCGGCAAGCTGCCGGCGAGCGGGAAGTCGTCGTCACTTCCGAAAACCTGGGAGGCGCCCGCGGTATCCGGGACATCCACAAGAATTACTACAACAATCAGCTGCAGGAGCTGCCCCCGGAGGAACGCTTGGCTGCCCAGCGCCTGCTGGAAGAGACCATGATCGCAGACAGCCGCCGCATCAGTGTAGCGGAAGCTGTAGTGAAAAACCGTCATGGGATCAGCAAAAGCCTGCTGGCCAGGCTACTCGACAGCCGGCTCATTCGTCCGGAAGAAACCCGGCTGGGACGAGCTTATGAGATCAGCCATGACACTCTGGTACCCCCTATACTCGAAGCCTTTGAAAAACGCCGCCTTCAGGAAGAGCGAGAGGCCGCCCGGCGGCAGTTCCGCGAGCAACAGGCCCGCCTGGAAGAAGAGCAAAAGCGCTACCAGGAAGAGCGCCGAAAAAGGCGCCGCAACCGCAACCTGGCCATCGGAGCGATCCTGCTGGCCTTCCTGGCTACGGCTGCTATGGGCTACGCCATTTCTCAACGGCAAAGGGCAGATGCCTCCCGTCTCGAAGCGGAAAATGCCCGACGAATCACCGAACAGGCCAGAGCCCGCCTGGAACAAGCGCTGGATAGCGCCACCATAGCCAAAGCGCGTACGGAAGAGCAGCGAAACCGGGCAGAACGAGAGGGGGAACGGGCAGAACAGCAAAAAGCAAGGGCAGAATCAGCACTCGCCATCGCCCGGCAGGCCAGAAATCAGGCCGAGGCAAGTGCTCAGCAGGCAGAGAGCCAACGCCTGGAAGCAGAAAAACAGCGCCTGCAGGCCCAATCGGAAAAAGAACAAGCGGTACAAGCCAGAGATAGCCTGGAAAAAGCCAGAGATGAAGCGGAAGCCGCCAAAGAAAACGTAGAAAAACTATTGGCTGAAAACACAACAATAACCAGGCAAGTCATAACCGAGCGCGACAGAGCGGAAAAAGCCCTGCAAATTTTCCGAAAGGCCCAGGACCAGATCGCCGGCCGCCTGGTGGATATGGCCCGGCAGGATATTGAACAACTGCATTACGATTCAGCTCTCTTTAAGCTGGAACAAATCCCCAACTTCTTGGGAGAATATCCTCCTCTGGCAAAGGCGATGATGGAACTGTCCTTTTATTACGGCGAGTCCGGCCAATTGGAAAAGGCAGGCAATCTTCTACGAATCGCAGCCCGTGCTTCAAGCCAGACACCATCGGCAGGTGCATTCTCCCTTTCCACGACAGATGCGCGGGAAGCGAGAACGCAATTGCGACAAAAACTCAGACAATTAGATGCCACCCATTTTGAAGCACTGAACAATAAATATTACCCCACCATGGCCCCGATTCAGGGAGGTGCGTTTTATTTCGGCTGTCCGGATAGCTCCTGCAGCCCGGAAGAATATCCAGAAATCGAACTTTCCTCCTTCAGAATAGCCCAGACGGAAACCACCGCCTGGCAGTACCATCTCTTCACAGCAGATACCGGAAGGGAAATGCCTCCGGAACCCTCCTGGGGTTGGCACGGCAACCACCCCGTTGTAGGTGTAAGCTGGTACGATGCCCTGGCTTATTCCAATTGGCTGAGCCTGAAGCAAGGCCTGTCCCCGGCCTATGCCCTGAAAAATATTTCGGAAGACCCGAACCAAATGCATACAGATAACCACGACTGGCAAAAGGTGTGGGACAGAACGGCTGACGGCTACCGACTACCCACCGAAGCAGAGTGGGAATATACCGCCAAAGGCGGCCCTAATCAACAGACATTCCGCTTCAGCGGCAGCGATTCCCTGGAAGAAGTAGCCTGGCATAAGGGAAACAGCAGTCAGAGTACCCACCCGGTTGCTCTGCTTGCTCCCGTCCACCCCTCCCTTCCCGTCTACGATATGAGCGGCAACAGCTGGGAATGGTGCTGGGACTACTACGAGAGAAAAACCACCGCTGTGTCTCCGCTCAATCCCTCCGGGCCACAGAGAGGAAAGGAACGCGTGGTCCGGGGTGGCTCCTGGAATGAACATACGGACTTCTCTTTTCAGGCCATCAACCGCAATTATTCCGCCCCTTTCACCCGGCAGGCTCTCGATGGTTTTCGGGTGGCGCAAAACGATTGAAGACTCTCTTTTCCAGCATATAGGCCAGAGGCAAGCACAGCAGCCCCAGCCCGGCTGTGAGGTAAGCGGCGCCAGCCCACACCCCATAAATTACGGGCGACAGGAGCAATAGCCCCATGCCTGCCAGCGTGAGCAGGTCCTGCCGAAGATGGGGCCGCCGCAGCGGCTGCTTTTTCAACTCCGGGCTGCGTGGAAACAGGATGAATTTCAGGCGATGGTAATCGGCAATCAACAGGAAGATGTTCATCAGCAGAAAAACGGCCAGAATGTAGGGTGTACCCCGCCAGTGCATGGAGATCGTCACCATCAGGATGTTAAGTATCAAGGGGAAACACATCACCGCTCCAAGCGTGGCAAAACGCTGGGAAAGCAACAGCAATCCGATAGTGACCTGTGAATAGGCAATGAAATGCCCGTACAGTGCCAGATCGTATTCCGCCAGCCTCTCGATCAGCCATACCGGGCCTATAATACCAGGAAAAGGCATGAGTTTCCCCATCCCACTGCTAAAGAAAATGAGCCCCAGAAAGATCCGGGTGCTGATGACGGCGAAGTTCCAGAATCGGGAGTTGAAGTAAAGCATGCCACAAAGATGAAAGCCGGTCGGCAAGCTTCCAAATTTAAATGATGAACGGGCATAATGGCCTTCTGAACGTTGCAATCTTCAGAAGGCCCGGCTTATCTAAAACTCAATCCGATAGGTCAGGATAGGGATGATCCCCAGCTGGAATTTCTCCACCACCTGCCCCTGTTGCACATCGTAGTAGCTAAAGGCCACGTTCTCGGCATTGGTCAGGTTTTGTATGTCCAGCGCGAGGGTGGAGTTGAATTTTTCGCGGTTCCACTTGCGGTAGACGCGCAGGTCGGTGCGGAAAAAGCCAGGCTGTTGGATGGAGTAGGCCTGCTCGGTATTGTATACCGTTTTACCTTCTTTGGCAGAAGCTTCCACATCGATGGGAGTCTCGCGGAAGCCGCCGATATAGGCTACCCGCAGGTTGGCGCCCCAGACCACCAGGCGCCCTTCTTTTTTTCGTTTGCTCCATTCCTTGCCCCCCGTGAGGTTGAAAATGTAATTGCTGTTGTAACGGGTATCCCGTTGTATGCCGTCGCTTCCGGTATATTTGGACTGGAAGTAAGTGCCGTTGGCCAGGAAAAAGAAACCATCCGCCAGATAGCGCTGCAGGCTCAGCTCGATGCCGTAATTCTCGCCGGTGCCCTCATTGGCCAGTTCCTGTGTCACAAAGCCCTCCAGCAGGTTGAGCGCGGAGAAGGAATTGCTGGCGTTGGCGGCAATGGGTACATCAAATAGCGACTGGTAAAAAGCCTCCACCGACAGCGTCGTGATCCGGCTGACATCCTGCTCATAACCGATGACGACATGGTGGGCCCGGGTAAAGCCCAGGGGCTCATTCTGCTGAGATTCTCCGGTTTCGGCGAAGTAGAGCTGCAGCGGCTGCAACTGGCTGTGCAGGCCATAGGCCAGGCTGAGGCGCTGCCTGTTGCTGAGCTGATACTCCATCGACAGGCGGGGCTCCACGGCGCTGGTGTGGTTGAAACCGAAATAGAGATAGTGCAGGCCGGCATTGAGCTGCAGGCCGGGCGCCACAGAGAGGCTCCAGCTGGCATAAGGTTGCAGCAGCAGGCCATCGCCATCTCCCCTGGCCAGTGTATCTTCGATGGCGGCCACCGAGCGGATACTGAACGCCTGCTGAGTGGCCTGCACCCCCAGGCGCAGGGTGCCGGCAGCGCCCCACTTGCGGTTGATCCAGCTGTGCAGGGCGTATTTGGCCTCCGTCAGTTCGTCTTCTTCCACCAGTAAGGCTTCGTAACCATTGTTCAACCTTTCGCCGGTACGCTCGCTGCTGATGGCCGAGGCTGCGACTACAGTATGCCAGGCGGTATTTTCCCCAAAGGGTTGGGTGAAGGATGCGCCCAGCGCCCCCATTTTAGAGCGGAAGGTGATGTCAAAGCGGTCCTTCTCGAACTCCCAGACGGTGGAATCGCGCTCCGCTTCGAAGAGATTCTCACTGAGGCCGCCTATGCCGAAGAGGGTGAATTTCCCGCCGCTTTGAGTAGGAAAGGTGAGGTTGAAGGAAAGGTCCTGGAAATTGATCTGCTCATCGCCAAAATCCACGCCCATACTGGTCAGCAAGCCCACGGTGGAGTAGCGGTAGTTGGCCAGGTAGCTGGCGTTCTTGTTTTTGGAAAGCGGCCCTTCCGCCGCCACGTCCAGGCCGATGAGGCCCGCCTGGAAGGTCTTTTCGTGCTTTTCGTTGTTGCCGGGCCGCAGGCGCATGTCCAGCACCCCACTGAGCACGTTGCCGTACTGTGCGGGAAAGGCGCCGGTATAGAAATGAGAAGTGCCCAGCATCTGCGCGCTGAGGATGTTCACCCCTCCCCCATTGCGGGTGATGCGGTCGCTGAAGGTGCCGGCATTGGGGGTATGGTTGGGGTTGACGATATCCACCCCTTCCAGGCGCCAGATGAGGCTGTTGGGGGAATTGCCTCGAATGGCCAGTCCGTTGGCCTGGTCGTTGTCGTTAACCGTGCCGGGAAAGAGGTAGGCCAGGCGCGCCGGGTCGTAAAAGGTGGCGGGAAAGCGGCGGGTCTGCTCCACAGTCAGCGCCTTTACGCTCACCGGATGCGGTACGCGAATGTCGCTGCGCGAAGCCGTGACTTCCACTTCCTGCAGGCGGGCGGGGCTCTCTTTCAGCTCGATGTTCAGCACCACTTCCTTGCCTGATTCCACCAGCACTTCCGGCAGCAGCAGGTTCTCATAGCCCACATACCGCACTTCCAGCTGATATCGCCCTACCGGCACTTCCGGGAGGCGGTACCTTCCGGTGGTATCCGTCACACTGCCCATTTCCGTATTCGAAAGGAGTACGGTGGCGCCAGGCAGAGGCTGTCCGGTATCTGCATCCGTGATCTTTCCCCGGATGGTCTGGGCCGGGGTTTGGGAGATAAGAAATGACGGAAGCGCAAAAAGCAGGAAAAACATAAAAAAGGCCCTCATACCTAATAATTTTTAAAGGTTCGCGCAAAATAAAGGGAATTATACGAGATGAGGGCCGGAAAGTTGTCAGCTTTTCGTCAGGGCATTCCTTTATATACCCAATATTTTTTGGTTCTGCTCCTCGTCGCTTTCTCCGCCCGCAAAATCGTCGAATGCCTTCTCCGTCACCTCTATGATGTGGTCGCGAATAAATACTGCGCCTTCGGCTGCTCCCTGTTCGGCGCTTTTGATGCAGCACTCCCATTCCAGCACGGCCCAGCTGTCGTAATCATACTCTGCAAGCTTGCTGAAAATGGCGCTGAAGTCCACATCGCCATCGCCCAGAGAGCGGAAGCGGCCAGCGCGCTTGAGCCAGGGCTTGTAGGCGCCGTAAACCCCCTGTTTGCCCGTGGGGTTAAACTCGGCATCCTTTACGTGGAAAGCTTTGATGCGCTCGTGATAGAAATCGATGAACTGTACGTAATCCAGGCACTGCAGGACGAAGTGGCTGGGGTCGTAATTGATGCAGGCGCGGGGGTGGCCATCCAGGGCTTCGACGAACTGCTCGAAGGAGTCGCCATCGTGCAGGTCTTCGCCGGGATGGAGTTCGTAGCAGGCGTCTACCCCCTGCTCGTCGAACATATTGAGGATGGGGCGCCAGCGATCCGCCAGTTCTTTAAAGCCCATCTCCACCAGGCCGGCGGGGCGCTGCGGCCAGGGGTACATAAAGGGCCAGAGCAGGGCCCCGGAGAAGGTCACGTGGGCGTCCAGGCCCATGTTGCGGCTCGCTTTAGCCGCCCATTTGAGTTGCTGTACCGCCCATTCGGTGCGGGCCTTGGGATTGCCGTGGTATTTTTCCGGCGCAAAGCCGTGAAACATGGTGTCATATACAGGGTGGGCCGCCACAAGCTGGCCCTGCAGGTGGGTGGACAGTTCGGTGATCTCCAGGCCGTGTTCGGCGACCCTGCCCTTCAGCTCATCGCAATAGTTTTTACTTTCCGCCGCCTTTTCCAGGTCGATCAGGCGGCTTTCCCAGGTGGGGATCTGTACGCCTTTGTAGCCGAGATCCGCCGCCCAGCGGCAAATATTATCCAGTGAATTGTAGGGCGCTTCCTCGCCCATGAACTGCGCCAGGAAGAGCGCCGGGCCTTTGATGGTTTTCATCGCTATACGTGTTTTGATTTTCCCTTAAGGTAAAGCCTTTGCTGTTCTTTTGAAAATTTTGGGCGAAAATCAGCCTTCGCCTATTCTAGGTAACTTATTATTTCGCGGCCCCTAAGGTAGGCTGGCCCCATGGAATTCGCGACGCGACTATTCCACAGGGCTGGCCTTTCAGGCCGCTAAACACATAC
>CAYVVK010000180.1:0-10496 GCA_964454855.1 uncultured Phaeodactylibacter sp.
GTGATGGATCTGCCCAGTTGGTCGGTAAAAGTAAGCGGCATGAGTGGTTTTTGGTTTGCGGTTTACAACCTTAGAACGGCAGAGGCGTGCCGGTAGTTTCCGTCAGGGTTTTAAAATGCTTTTCGATCTCTTCCAACACGGCATGCGCGGATTTGTTAATGACCTGCCTGCCGTCGATGGCGCTCACTCTTGTCAGCTCGCCCATGGTGCCGGTGGTAAATACCTCGTCGGCCGTATAGAATTCGCTGAGGGAAAGGTTCCTTTCCAGAACGGGGATATCCTTTTCCCGGCAAATGTCGATGATCAGGCCTCGGGTAATACCGGGCAGGCAGCTATCGGCATGAGGCGTCAGCACCTGGCCCTTGCGGATGCAGAAAACATTGACGCCATTGGCCTCAGAGACAAAGCCGTCCTTGTCGAGCATCAGGCCGGCATCGGCGCCGGCATGATTGGCCTCTATCTTGGCCAGGATATTGTTGAGCAGGTTGTTGTGGTGGATCTTGGAGTCGAGGAACTGGGGAGCGTTGCGGCGCACCGAGCTGGTGGCCAGCGTGATGGCCGGCGGATATACCGGTGGCTTCCATTCGGGGAGAATGATGAGGGTGGGCCCGGCCTGGTTGAGGCGGGGATCCATACCGGAGGTGATCTTTTCCCCGCGGGTGAGGGTAAGGCGGATGTGGACGCCGTCGCGCATATTATTGGCTTTCAGGGTGTCGAAGATCGCCTGTTGGACGGCCTCCTCGGCGGGCACCTGTTCGAAGGCCAGGGCATGGGCGGAGTTTTGCAGCCGCTCCAGGTGCCTGTCGAGGCTGAAGATGCGGCCGTTGTATACACGCAGGCCTTCCCAGACGGCATCGCCGCCCTGCACTACGCTGTCGAATACCGATACTTTGGCCTCTTTGCGGGGGTAGAGGGTGCCGTTGATGTATACGAGGATGTTCTCGTTTCGGGGGTTGTACCGTTGAAGCATATGTATTGTGTTAAGTGTTCAGACATTTAAAATGCAACAATGCTTTTGGGGTAAAGTGTTGCTAATGAGTTTAAAGCAATCTGGCTTCTGGTATCTGATATCTGGCATCTGGCTTAGAACTGTGGTATGACAAAATGGAAAGTGCTGCCCTTGCCTTTCTCCGATTCCACCCAGATGCTGCCGCCATGGCGTTCGATCACCTTCTCGCAAATGGCCAGGCCGATGCCCGTTCCGGGGAACTGTTGTTTTTCCAGGCGTTGGAACATGAGAAAGATCTTGTCGAAGTAGGGGGTGTCTATGCCTATGCCATTGTCCGTCACCGAAAAGTGGTGGCTCTCGCCATTCTTTCGATACCGGATACTGATCCGGGCTTCCGCTTTATCGTTGAACTTAATGCTGTTGGAGATCAGGTTTTGCAGCAGCTGGTACATCTGAGTAGGCTCCGACATCAGGGTGGGAAGCTCATCGCTGCGGATCTGCACAAATTTTTTATCGATCTCCGGTTTGAGGGCGTATTTCACCTGGCGGAGGATGTCGTTGAGGTCTACCGGTTCGGGAGTGAACTCCCGTATGTCACTCAGGCGGGCGTAGGCCAGCAAGCCGTCCAGCAGGTGGTTCATCTGCTCTGTACCCTTGACGATGTATTCTATGAAGTCCTTTCCGTTGGAATCCAGTTTCTCCCGGTAGCGGCGGGCCAGCAGGGTGCTGAAGGAGCCGATGGTCCGCAGGGGCTCGCGCAGGTCGTGCGAGACGACGTAGGCAAATTGCTCCAGAGCGCGGTTCGACTGGGTGAGGGACTGGTTCTGCCGGGCGATCTCCCGGTTCTTTTCCTGGAGCATGTCATTCATGCGGATCTGCATGCGGTAGCGGCTGACCATAATGATGGCCAGGAAAAGGAGGGCCAGCAGCAGCGAGATGAAGAAGAGTTTCTGGGTGCGGCTGGCACGGCGTTCGGCTTCCAGCAGGTCGGCGCGCTGTTTTTCAGACTGGTATTCACCCTGGTACCAGAAGATCATTCCCTTGGTGTGCCTGGCATCGGCAATTCCTCGTTCGTATTTCAGCTTTTCCGCCAACTGCAAGGCCTCATCGGCATAGCGGTGAGCTGTGACCGGGCGATCAGATTTCAAGGCCCAGGCGATTTCCTTAAGGAGATATACTTTTTTGGGGCCCGGCAAAAGACTGTCCAGCCTCTGTTTCAGGGAGTCAGCCTGAGAGGAATTGTACCCCATCACAGCGGAATGGCCGAAGAGGAACGCAAGGGCCGTAAAGAGAATGGCTTTCCTCATCATTGTGTCAGCCGGTTTAGAACGTGCTATTGCTGTAGAACCGTCGGCTTCGGGATAATGCCGTTTGCAAAATAGAAAAATTATGATGTTAAAGCAATTACAGCTGAATAGAAGCCTGATATAATGTTTCGTAGTAAGGGCGGCAGCTTTCCGCCAGTTTCTCAAGATGGGAGGGGAGCTGATAGCGGCGCTCCTGATAGGGTGCAAAGCCGGTGGTGCGGTGCACATTGCTGTACCAGTGCCTGGCCCAGATGCCATCCTCGGGCCGTGGCCCGGCGGGCCAGGAAAGCATGCGCTCTTCGAAAGGAATGGCCAGGCGCCGGCAGAGTTCCCGCAGTACCCGCCGCGGATCGGACAAGAGTACGCTGCTGTCTATCACTGCGGCAAGGCTGCCGCCGGCTTTCAGCTTTTGGTAGAGCTCGTACATTTTGACGACCCCCACATCCTGCTGGCTGGGGTTGGGAATGACTTTACTGTAGGAGGCGATGATGGCGCGGGGATCCCGGATGAGCAGTATGTTATCCATCTGGAAAAGAAAACCTTCATCAAGCTGAATGAGGTGGTGGGCCATCTGCTTGAAAAAGGCCACCGGCTTTTGGTGCGCTCCCAGCAGGATATCCCGTACTACTTTTTCGCCGTCCTGTTCCTGGCTGGCCAGTATCTCCTGGCTGGCGGGATGCCTGGCTTCCGTGGTGGTTTTGGAAAGAAAGTGGGCATAGAGGGGTTCGTCGAACACCTGGGTGTCTTCGCGTTGGGCAAAGGCATACATAAAGGCCGTAGACACGTTGCGCGGGCTCGACCAGGCGTTGATGCGTTTGGTAGGAGGCATAAAAAAAGAGGCTGTTATCTTCCGGGGCGCCTGACGGGCCTGTATTCGATAGCAGCCTCCCGCTTTGGTTTTTGTTTATGACTCTACGGCCAGGTCTTCGATGGTAGCTCCCGGAGCATTGCTCTTAACGGATTCGATCCCGTTTTCCATACTGGCTTTTGAGGCGTACATCTGGCTGCTGCCGATGATCTGCTTATTGGCTGCCAGCAGGTTGAAGTGGAATTTGCCGTTGGCGGCTTCCTTGCGCTCGTACTGGTCATCTTTACCGGCATTTTTCATGACGCTCTCCGCCCCGTTTTTGGCGCTGGCCTTGTTGGCGTAGCCCTGGCTGGAGAGGATGATCTGCCCGTTTTTGGCTTTGAGGCGGAAGTAGTATTTGTCGCTGTTCTCACTCTTGAAAATCTCAAACTTCATAAAGCGTGTGGTTTGATGTTTTGGAAAATTTACGGATGGTTAAATTTATGGTTTTTTAAGGCAAATGCCCGGTTTTTACGCAATAATATTGGGAAGTCACTTCCCTCCCTGTTTTTTTTTTGAGCTTCTCAGGGAGTACCGCCATTTTAAAATCCTTTTAACGCCTGAGCGGTCTCGGAGAACGCTTCAGGTAGGTATTTTTGTAAAAAAAACACATCACTTATGGATAAGCTGGGCGCTCTGGTTTTTACCTTCTTCATCCTCACCCTCACGCTGCCGGCCCAGGAAGATCGCCTGCCGTACTATTTTCAACTTAATGGCAATTTACAACTGAGCATCCCGCTGGAAGCCTTCGGGGAAGTTACTTCGCCTACCACACTGCTCCTGCCGCAACTTGGCGTCACCTTCCAGTTTTCCAGCCGTGATTTTAAAGAGGAGGCCCCGGAAGATTATTGAAGGGCCTTTTCGATCCGGAGTTTATAAGGTGCAGCCCTCCTCATTGCAACTACTGTCCTGCAGCGGCAGGGTAAAGAAGAGTATGGCCCCCTTGCCGGGGCCCTGCGACCGGGCCCAGATCCTGCCGCCGTGCTGTTCGACGATCTTTTTACAGATGCTCAGGCCCAGCCCGTTGCCTTCATAACCGTCGGCATTGTCCAGGCGTTTGAAAAGGGCAAAAGCCTGCGCCTGCAGCGCTTCGTCCATGCCTATGCCTTCATCCCTTACTGTGAAGCAATAACCGGAGGCTGTTTTCCGGGCCTGTATCTCGATAAGGGGTGCTCTGTCGGGGGGCGTGAATTTTATGGCGTTGACGATCAGGTTCTGAAAGAGCTGTTCCATTTGCTGGCCTTGGGCGGGCAATTGAGGTAAGGCCTTCACCTGTATGGAAGCATTTCGCTGGCTGATGAGCAGGTGGATATGGCTCATCACTTTTTTTACTATCGCGTTAAAATCCACCAGTTGCTCCTGCTGCTGAGAGGAGGAGGACAGGCGCGCGTAGGCCAGCAGGTCATCGATGATGGTCTCGAAGCGGTTGACTTCCTTCCAGATGATCTCCAGGTACTCCCGGCCGGTGGCCGGCAGGCTTTCCCCGTATTTTTTCTTCAGCATCCTGGCGAAGCCCTTGATATTGTGGAGCGGCGCTTTGAGGTCGTGTGACACCACATAGGCGAACTGCTCGAGTTCCGCATTGGAGTGCAATAGGTCCTGGGCTTTTTTCTCCAGCATTTTTTCTACCCGTCGCCGTTCCTCTACTTCTTTTTTCAGCTGTTCGTTGATGCGAAAGTTGTGCAGGAGGTACCCTACTTTAGTGGCCATCACAGTGAAAGCATGGCGGCCCTTGTGGTGAATGGGGTTGTAAAAGCGGCGGTCGGCAGCCTGCTGGCCGCAGATGACGATGCCGCGCAGGCTGCCATCGGGGCTCAGTAAGGGCGCAATAAGGGCATCAGAGAGCTGCAGAAAGGCCAGCGCCTTATGTATGGCCGGGCGCTGGCAGAGCAGGAAGCCCTCTCGGGCTTTTAGAGAGGCCAGCGGCAGGGAAAACACTGAGGGTACATCGATATGGGGAAAGCCGAAGACAGAAAGGGAATAGAAATTTTCCAGAGCCGGCCTGAATTCGGCCAGCAGGCAATGGGGTTGTTCGAAAGCCTGTATGAAATACTCATTGGCAATCGCCCCGAATTCCTGAATGTTTTCCTGGAAAAGGCCTATTTCACCGAATTCCTGGATCAGGCGGAAGCGGTTGAGTTCCTGGTCCAGCTCATCTTTTATGGAGATCAGTTCCTGTTGCAGGCTGATGCCTCTGGTTACCCGGCTCTGCAGTTCTTTGCAAAGCGCTTCGAGTTTTTCGTAGGTAGGTTTTCTGGGCGGGCCTTCCATAGTTTCCGAGTTTAAGCCAGGGCCTGTGATTCCCGAACCAGTGCATATATGGAGGTAGTATAATTGTGGAACAGGTTCTTTCCCTGCAACTGCGTAAATTCTCCAAAACCATACATGCCCAGCCATGGGGTACGGCTGCCGTTCATGATCGGTGACTGCATCTTCTCTATGATCTCATCCTTGACGATCTTATTGAACATGGCGCGCCCTCTTGCGGCGCAATCGGTGTGGAATACAGCTGCCACCTTTTTACCCTGCAGTTGCCCCACCATACGCTCCATCATCCGTTCCAGGCCGGAAAAGATGAGGGACTCGTCGCGCTGGGAGATCCACAACCGGGTGCCTTCGGGGCAGGCGACCGGCATGAAAAAGCTCTTGTCTTCTTCGTCTACCTTGACGATCACCCGCAGGATGTGCCGGTTGTCGTAGGCTTCATGAAGGTTGTCCGGCAGTAATTCCGCCAGGCCGGCCACCGGAATGCAGGGGCCGGGATGGGAATTTTCGGGCAGGTCGAGTTCCTTCATCAGGAAAGGCCATGCTTTTTGCCCGTTGAGCTCGAAAACCCGGTTGCCTTCCGAACGGGTAACGGTGAAGGGCTGCCCGATCGGCACGTTGCCATGGTGAACGCCCATGACCACGCCGAGGCCGGGGTCTGCGTAACCGATCATGATGGCGCCGCGCTCCAGCACTTCGCCGTTGATAAACTGATAGGTGCTGATGGCGCGCATATTGTCGGAGGAAGTGCCGCCGAAGATGGGGATGCCGGGGCCAAACACCGCGTTGATGCCCTCGATGGCGCGGTCGGCAGCAATATCGATGCCGGAAGCCAGCAGGTGGATCATATTGGTCTGGGGCCGCTGCTGCTTTAGCTCTCCAGCCATCTGGCGGGCCTTTTCGAAGGAATTGTAGCCCCGGATATTATCACAGGAAGCGACGCCAAACTCTTTTTCTCCTTCGGGCTCTATCACCATCAGGCCCAGAGCCCGCATGTTCTCGTTGGCGCCTTCCGTACCTATGATGCCGGCGCAGGTGCAGCCTACTACCACTGCATTGGGGCACAGGCGCTGCGCTGTGGATAAGAGGGCTGGGAAATCATGGCCTACAGTGGTGTGAATGACGATGAGCAGGCCTTTCTGGTAAACGTCCTCCGGCTGGCCTGCCAATGCTTTCTTCAGGCAGCGCTCCATGGCTTTATCGGAATGAACTACTCCATTGCTGGCAGAGTAAAAATGTAACATGGCCGTGTTTTGTTTTCGGGCCTGAGATCACAGGGAGCAAGGTGAAAGCAGGCGCTTTAGAGGGGCAAGGCGTACAGGTAACAGAACGTCCATAAGCCCGGACGCCTCGGCCTCAAAGGAAAGATAAGTATTTTGCACAAACTCTTTGCCGCCGCCGGAAAATATTTGCCTGCTTATCCGGAACTTTGCCCGCTTTTCGGAGTTGTAAACCCTATCGAAATGAAACTCCATGCAAGCATACGCCACCTTTGACGAGTCCCATCTCCCTGTCGTCACCATCACTTTCACCGGTGAATCCGCTACCGAAGAGAATTTCAGGCGGTACCTGGAGCAAACCCGCCAACTCTACGCCAGAAAAGAACCCCTGGCCCTTATTTTCGATGCCACGCATGCCGGCTTTCCCGGCCTGCGCTTCCAGAAAATGCAGGCCGACTGGCTGGCTGAGAACGAAAGCCTGATGAAGGATTACTGCCGTGGCGCCGCCTACGTGATCTCCAGCGCTCTGATCCGCACGGTATTGAAAGGGATCTTTGCCCTGCAGGCACAGCCGGTGCCGTATATCGTGGTTGGGAGCGTGGAGGAGGCAGGGCAGTGGGCGGAGGAGAGGGTGGGTTCGTAATCCGTTAAGTAGGCGGACAGATTTAATCTGCCCATATTGCTTTGGCAGCAGAGCCTAGTGCATTAGGAACTAATTAATTGCCAGGCAGCTAATGTTATATTATATTGATAAGCTTTTGATTATAGTAACTGCCTACTGCCAACTATTTACTGCCGACTGCACTAGGTTGCCTTATTCTTAGGCGTTCCGGGCAGATTGTTGAGCGTAGCGAAACCCGCCTGGGTCACATTGTTCTGTCCGGGTACTTAATTTGTGATTCGTTGGTGGCCGGTGAGTTTCCTTAATCAACAAATCACAATCACCTTCCCGCTGCCGCCCGCCGCAAACGGTCATTGATGGCCCTGCCCAGGCCTTTTTCGGGTAATAATTCCGCCAGGATAAGGCCCAGGTTCAGTTTATCCAGCTGCCGCATGCCGGCGAAGAGGTTGCGGGCGGCTTCGGCCATGTCGCCGCCGGGAGATAGCACCACCTGGCGCGATTCAGATATGCCGGGCAGTGGCTGGCGAAAGGTGATGGCCCCCAGTCTTTTTTCAGGGGACTGCTTCGCCAGCGCTATGAGGTCATCTCCCAGTATGAGTGGGCAGGACGGGGCGTAGTGACTCTTTAGCATGCCCGGCGCCTGCGGGTTTGAGCTGGAATGTGAACGAACCTCAACCTCGCCCACCACCCCTTCGATCTCCTCCACGGCAATGCCTCCTTTGCGGTAAACGACGACTTTCTCCTCCTCGAAACCCACGATCGTGCTCTCCAGGCCAATCTTACAGGGGCCGCCGTCCAGGATGTAGGGGATCTTGTCGCCGAGCTGGTCTTCCACGTGCTGTGCGGTGGTGGGGCTGATGTAACCAAAGGGGTTGGCGCTGGGCGCCGCCAGGGGGAAAACCAGCCGGCGGAGCAAGGCCTGAGCCATTACATGGCTGGGAATGCGAACGGCTACCTGAGTAGATCCGGCAGTGACAATATCGGGAATGAGATCTGATTTGGGCAACAGGAGGGTGAGCGGGCCGGGCATAAAGTGCTTAGCCAGCAAGCGGGCGGTATCGGGGATGAAAGTGGTAAAAGGTTTTATCCGGTCAAAATCGGCGATATGGATGATGAGCGGGTCAAAAGATGGCCGGTTCTTGACTTCAAAGATCCGGGAAACGGCATTTGGGCTTAGGGCGTTGCCTGCCAGTCCGTAGACCGTCTCGGTAGGAATAGCAACTACTTCTTCCTGCTCCAGCAGGGATGCTGCATACTGAATATCATTTCCTATCATATCTCTTATTTGCGGAATCGCGGTAAAGGGCCGGCAAATTTCCGAAAAAAGAAGTTATAATCCCAGCTTCCAGAGTAACCACTGCTTGCCGGCCTTCCAGTAGTCGATGTCCAGCTTGTCATCACCACTGCTCTTTTTGAGTAGCGGCAGGCCGTCGATGCTGAGTATCAAACTAAGGTTGGCGGATGTGGCCAGTTGCTGGTACCTGCCGGTATGGGTAATGGAAAAGCCCGGTATGGAACTGAGGAAATAACGGAAGGACCTGGCATTGGAGAAATCCAGGTGGAGGGAACGCGCATCACTGTTGGCACGCAGCTCCAGCTGCCCGTGGGGGCAATCGCAGCTGAGCGTACCATCAATGGCCGTTTTTTCGAGTAAGGTGGTAAGTAGTACCATAGGAATAAAAAAAATCTGCGCTCTTGAACTCACAAAGGAGCAAGGCGCAGAGTTCTTGTTAAAGTTGGGTTTAGCTGTTGTTGTTGTTGTTGTTTTCTTTGGTGCGGATTTTTAGTTTTCCGTTCATTTTCCACTTGGCGTGTTTGGCATTTTCGGAAGTGCTGCTCGGTACATAGAGTTCGAAATCTTCAAATTCGTAAGTGATCTCTGCATTGCGGCCGGTCAGCCTTTCGTACAATCCTATTGCGAGTTCTGGCCAGTTGTTGGTCTCTTTAGTCATTGGTGGATATATTTAGTTTACTACTGCTTAATTTGTAATCCTTCAACGGAAAAAGGAAGGACGTTGTTTACAACATTCCGGGATAATGTGAAGAAATTTTCAAACTTTCAGAAAGAACTGAATTAACCAGGCGGACAGAATACTGTGACCCAGGCGGGTTTCGCTGCGCTCAACAATTCAACAATGCAACCCATACCTATACTCATACGGGCCCGTACCGGGGCGGGTTTTGCCATGCTCAACAATCTTCCCGGAACGCTCGAGAATAAAGCGTTTCAGGCTCTGCTTTCGAAGCGGTATAAGTAACCTAAACCTGTCCGCCTACTTACCTTTTTTCCAACCAGTAAAATCCTGCCCATACCATCAGCGTGAACCCCAGGATGAGATACCAAAGGGTGGAAAAACCGAAATTTTCCGCTACCTGCAGGCCAATGTTCGGGGCAACGATATGAGATACCGAATAGGCCATGGTGAAAAGCGCCATGTACTGCCCCCGGTTGCGGTCGTTGGTAAAATCCAGGGCGATGGTGGCCATGAAGGGCAGGCTGATCATTTCGCCCACCGTCATTAAGGCCATGCAGGCGACGGCGGCGCCCACCGTAGGGCCATAGATATTGAACAGCACATAGGCCAGGCCGATCAGCAGGGTGCCGAAACCCGCCAGCTGCCATTTTCGGAAACGGTGTTCCACCATATAGATGAGCGGCATTTCCAGAATGGCGATCAGCAGGCCGTTAATGGCCATCAGCCGGCCGATCTGGCCTTCGTTCAGCGCAATTTCCTGCTTGTAGAATACCGGCAGGGTAGAGAACAGCTGCATAAAGGCGATGGCATTGAATAGTACCAGCAGCAGGAATATCAGGAACTGCCGGTCCCTGTAGGCGGAGTTGTGGAGCAGCACAGCGCCTGCGTCTTCGGCCTCATCACTTTCCGTCTTCGGGCGTTTCTCCGGCAGGGCCAGCCGGAAGAAAATGGCGGCGCCGATGCAGGTCAGGCCATCCGCCCAGAATAACCACTTATAGCCTATCGTGGCCGCAAGCAGGCCGCCCACCGCCGGGCCGATGGCCCAGCCGAGGTTGATGGCCAGGCGCAGGAGGGTCAGTGCCCGGGTGCGGTTCTCCGTCTTGCTGTAGGCGGCAACTGCTGCGAAGTTGGCCGGGCGGAAGGCATCTGCAAGGGTGCTGGTCAGAAAAACCATGGCACAAATGCCGTAGAAGCTGTCCACCTGGCCCAGGCCGATGAAGGCCAGGCCCGAAAGCAATAAAGACCAGAACTGCACCTGATAAAAGCCGATGCGGTCGGTCAGTTGGCCGCCCAGGTAGGAGCCCAGTACC